>NZ_JBKBOV010000005.1:0-29181 GCF_046293535.1 Massilia sp.
CAGCCGGCGCAGGCGGCGCCGCGCGGCCGCCACGGCGGCGCGCACCCGGCGCCAGAAGCTGCTGGCGTGCAGGGCGGCCAGCAGGCGCTCCTTCAGCCGCAGGAAGCCGCCGTGCCAGCGCGCGAACCAGACGAGGGTGAGCAGGGTGGGCAGGGTCAGCACGTAGATGCGCGCCACCACCACGGCGCCGCCCAGCTTGGCGGCCACGAAGCCGGCCAGGCCGGCCAGCGCATGGCCGTGGGCGACGGCGAGCAGGGCAAGCAGCTTGACGGGCAGGAGCAGCAATCCGGGCAGCACGAAGGCGCACAGGGCGGCCCAGGCCGGCAAGGCACGGACGTGCGCCTCGAGCCGGCGCAGCGGCGGCCAGGCGGCCAGGCGGGCGGCCGCGCGGCTGCCGAGGTCCCAGGTCCAGGCCTCGGCGAGCAGCACCAGCGCCGCCAGCTGGACCAGGGGCGCGAGCAGCCGGGATCGTGCGTGTGCTCGTTTCATGGAGTACATGATACGGGAAGCGTGGGCCTGCGGGCGCTGCTTGCCGTTACAATAAGCCCCATGAACAAGGCATTCGTAAAAGAGTCCGACAACGACGACGATGACGCCGAGGCGTTGGCGCTGGCCCAGGCGATTCCCGCCGGGGCCAAGAACTACATCACGCCGGCCGGCTACAAGGCCATCAAGGACGAGCTCCTGCAACTGATCGACGTCGACCGCCCCGAGGTGGTCAAGGTCGTGCATTGGGCCGCCTCGAACGGCGACCGTTCGGAAAACGGCGACTACATCTACGGCAAGCGCCGCCTGCGCGAGATCGACCGCCGCATCCGCTTCCTCACCAAGCGCATGGATTCGGCCTTCGTGGTCGACCCGAGCGTGCATCATGGCAACGACCAGGTTTTCTTCGGCGCCACCGTCACCTACCTCAACAAGGCGGGCGAGGAGCATACCGTGACCATCGTCGGCGTCGACGAGCTCGACCCGCTGCGCGGCAAGATCAGCTGGGTGTCGCCGGTGGCGCGCGCGCTGACCAAGGCGCGCGAAGGCGATGTCATCACGCTGCAGACGCCGCTCGGCACGGACGAGCTGGAGATTCTTTCGGTGGAATATCCGGAGCCGGTGACAGACTGAGGCCCCCGCAACTGGTAAGATGGCAGATTCGCCGCTTACCGAGCACCATGAACCGTTTCAACGATTCCGCGCGCGACACCGACGTACTGGCCGCGCTGCGGACTGCGACTGCCTCGCGGCACGAGCGGCTCGATAGCGGCCTGCCGCTGTCCGCACCCCTTCCTTCCCTCGACGACTACGCCGCCCACCTGGTCATGGTGCGCGACTGGCTGGCGCCGCTCGAACGCTGGCTGGCCGGCTTTGCCGACGGCCCCCAGGCCGAGCCCACGTTGCCGGCCGCCGCGCGCCTGGCCCTGATCCAGGCCGATCTTGCCGAGCCCGGCATGCCCGAGGTGCCGCCCCTGCGTCCGGCCCCGGCCTGGCCCCAGGACGCCAGCGCCGCCTGGCGCTGGGGCGTGGCCTATGTGATCGAAGGCTCGCAGCTGGGCGGCGCCGTCCTGTACGGCAAGCTGGCCGGGCCGCTGGCCCCGCATCCGCTGCGCTACCTGCGCGGCGAGGAGGGCGGTCCGGGCCCGCGCTGGCGTGCCTTCATGGTGGCGCTGCGTGCGCGCATCACCGGCCCGGCGGAGATTGCCGAGGCCTGCGCCGGCGCCTGTGCGGCCTTCGATGCGATCCTGGACCTGGCGCCGCTGGAAAAGAATTAAAAAAATCCGGGCGGCGATGTCGAATCGCGGCCGCGCCGATCGTCGTAGTGTCAATGGCGGCAATCCGATCGACCGGGCCGCCACGTCAACCAACCGGAACGGAGGATGCGATGCGATTCATGATCTTGCTGAAAGCGGACAAGCACAGCGAAGCAGGGGAAATGCCTGACGAGAAATTGCTCACTGAAATGGGCAACTTCAATGACGAGCTGATCAAGGCCGGCGTGATGGTGTCGGGCGAAGGCCTGCATCCGTCCTCGCGCGGTGCCCGCGTTCATTTCGATAAAAGTGGAAATGTTCGCGTGGTCGACGGCCCCTTCGCCGAGACCAAGGAATTGCTGGCCGGCTTCTGGATCTGGAAGCTGAACTCGAAGGAAGAAGCGATCGAATGGGTCAAGCGGGTGCCGATGCCGATGATGGGCGGCGAAGCCGAGATCGAGATCCGCCAGATCTTCGACATGGAAGACTTCGGCGAGGCCATGACCCCGGAGCTGCGCGAGCAGGAAGAGCGCCAGCGCGCCGCGCTGGCACAGTAACAGGAACGGCGCACGCCGGGTGGCCAGGCGGGGCGCCGCGCCCTGCTTCATCTATGCCAAAATCGCCCTTGGTTGTTCCCTAGCTATTTGGTTTGCTTTATAGTGCTTCCTCTAAGTCAACGCCATCCGTCCACCTTGCTGTGGCGTGCGTTGTTTGTAAGCATTCTATATGAAGGCAGCAATGGACACCCTCGAGCAATTTGTCGAAAAATTCAAGAACGCCGTCGACTTCCAGGACGACGTCGACCTTACCGGTGATACCAACCTGAAGGCGCTGGCCGAGTGGGACTCGCTGGCGGCGCTAGGTGTCATTATCATGTTCGACATGGAATATGACAAGGCAATCACGGGCAAGGACCTGG
This sequence comes from Massilia sp., assembly GCF_046293535.1. Lineage (NCBI taxonomy): Bacteria > Pseudomonadati > Pseudomonadota > Betaproteobacteria > Burkholderiales > Oxalobacteraceae > Massilia > Massilia sp. The sequence goes on from NZ_JBKBOV010000005.1 coordinate 2,662, forward strand.
TGGAATGCCAACTGGTCAGCGACGTGTACAAGCTGATCGGCTGATCATGGCGCAGGCAATCGTTCGCAATGTCCGTTACGCCGGCATGGCTTCCTGCGTGCCCAGGCGTATCCTCTCGAACATCAAGGACTGTCCGCCGCAAATCCGTTCGGCCCGTGAGCGAATCGTGCGGAATATCGGTATCGAGACGCGCCGCATCTGCTCCGAGTGGCAATATTTTTCGGATCTCGCCTTCGATGCGACCGAGCGCCTGCTCGCCGAGCTGAATTGGGGACGTGACGAGATCGACGCCCTCATCGTCGTCACCCAGTCGCCTGACTACCTCATTCCCGGCACCGCCATCATCCTGCAGAACCGGCTCCAGCTCAAGCCGACCACGATCGCCTTTGATATCAACCTGGGCTGCTCCGCCTACGCGTTCGGTTTGCATGTGCTGGGCGCAATGATGGCCTCGGGAGGCATCAGGAAGGGCATGCTGCTGGTCGGAGACAAGGCTGCGTCGGTGATCGACCCGCTGTTTTCGGATGCGGGCACTGCCACTGCGCTCGAATACGATCCCGACGCGCCGCCGATGTACTTCGACCTCAACAGCGACGGCAGCGGCTATGAGGCGATCATGCTGCCGGCAGGCGGTCACCGCGAGCCTTACGGGCTGCAGCACGCGCTGCCGTTCAAGGACGACGACGGCATCTGGCGCAGTCCGTCAGCGCTGGTCCTCGATGGCCCGGCCGTGCTGAGCTTTTCGACCCAGAGGGTGCCGCCCGCGGTACGCAACCTGCTCGAGTTCGCGCAGTGTCCGGTCGCCGATGTCGATTATTTCATCTTCCACCAGGCCAACAAGATGATCAACGAGACCATCCGCAAGAAGCTGGGCCTGGATCCGGACAAGGTGCCCTCGACGCTGCACGACTTCGGCAACACCAGCGGCGCCTCGATCCCGGTGACCATGACGGCGCGTATTCGCGATGCGCTTTTGGAAGGCAGGAAGAAAGTGCTGATGTCGGGCTTCGGCATCGGCCTCTCCTGGGGCAGCTGCATCGTCGACATCGAGAATGCGGTATTCCCCGAACTGATCGAATCGTGACCTCTTCGCCTTTCAGCCTCGCCGGCAAGCAGGTGCTGGTCATCGGGGCCTCATCGGGTATTGGTGCGGCGACGGCCCGCCTGTGCGCGCGGCTGGGGGCAAACCTCACACTGTGTGGACGCAACCGTGAAAGGCTGGAGCAGGTACGCAATTCCCTCGAAGGCGGCGGCCATACCGCCTTGGCACCGCACCTGACCGGCGACCTGACAGACGCAGCCGCGCGCGAGGCGCTGGTCGATGCGCTGCCGGTGCTTGACGCCTGCGTTTTCGCCACTGGTACCGGGGCGCAGCTACCCGTGGCCCTCACGCAGCAGCACCTGGACGCCGTATTCGGGGTGAATGTCAACGCGCCCCTGCTGCTGACCCAAGAGTTGCTGGCGCGTCAAAAAATCGGCGACCAAGCCTCGCTTGTGTATGTCACGGGCGCCGCCCAGCACTGGACCTTCGGCGGCTCTGCGGCGCATGCCGCCAGCATGGCGGCGTTGAATGCTGCGGTGCGCGTCATCGCGGCCGAGCATGCCGGGCAGGGCGTTCGCGCCAACTGTGTGGCGCCCGGCCTGATCGACACTGCACAGCCCGTCGGCGCTCACGGTCCGGCCCCGCTGGGTCCGATTGACGCCGATGATGTCGCCGCCGGCATCGCCTACCTGCTGGCACCGGCCAGCCGCTGGGTGTCGCGTGCTTCACTCGTGATCGATGGCGGGCTGTCGCTGCACGTACGTTGAGGACTTCGGAACATCGCATGACGAACCATCCTTTTCATCTGCACGGCAAGCGCGTGCTCGTGACCGGCGCCTCCAGCGGCATCGGGCGCGCCGCCGCCCTCGCCTGTGCACAGGCGGGCGCCAGCCTGGTCCTGACCGGGCGCGACCGCGTGCGCCTGGAAGCAACGCTCGCCGAACTGGCACCCCCAGTCATGCCGGGCACGCACGCCGGGCACCAGGCCGTGCCGGCCGACCTGACCGACGCGGCCCAGCTGGCGGCGCTGGCCGAACAGGCCGGCATGCTGGACGGCGTGGTACATGCGGCCGGCATCACCGGCTTCGCGCCGGTGCGCATGCTGCAGCGAAGTTTGCTCGACTCGGTGATGGGGGCGAACTTCGCGGCTCCCGTCATGCTGACCCAGCGCTTGCTGTTCAAGAAGACCTTGCGCGACGGCGCCTCGATCGTGTTCCTGTCGTCGATTGCGGCTCATACCGGTACGGTCGGGGTGGGTGCTTATTCGGCCTCGAAAGCCGCGCTCGAAGGTTTCCTCCGCAACCTGGCGCTTGAAGTTGCGCCGCGCGGCATGCGCGCCAATGCAGTGGCGCCGGCCATGGTGGAAACGCCGCTGGTGAACACCGATCCCGCCTTTCTGGCCGAAAAAACGAAGCATTACCCGTTCGGCATCGGCCAGCCGGAAGACGTCGCCTACGCCGTGATCTACCTGCTGGCCGACGCCAGTCGCAAGGTCACCGGCATCAGTCTCGACCTCGACGGAGGGCTTGCATGGACATGAACTCGGACCGGGATCCGGCACCGCAATTGTGGGACGTGTTGATCATCAGCGCGGGCGGCTTCGGCCGCTCGATGCTGTGCACTGCGGACAGCGACCCCGACAGCGGCAGGCTGTGGCGCGCAACCGGGTTCCTCGACAGCCGTGCAGAACTGGCGGCAACGTCGCCAAGGCCGGTCGTCGGCGATCCGTTCACTTACGAACCCCGGTCCAACGACCGGTTCCTGTGTGCGCTGGGCGACCCCGGGATGCGGCGCAAGTACACGGCGCCGCTGCTGGAAAAAGGCGCCAGGTTCATCAATCTTTGCACCGGCCTGCGCAGCGCCACCGGGATCGTCATGGGCCAGGGCTGCATGTTTGATTTCGAGGTGCGCATCGGTGTCGATAACCGTATCGGTGACTTCGTCATCGTCCAGTCGACGGTCGTGATCGGCTACCAGGTGAAGATCGGCTCGTACGTCACCATCAATTCCTTTGTCTTCATCGGCGGTGGCGCCGAGATCGGCGACGATGTCGTCATCAACCCGCACGCCACCATCCTGCCCGGCGTCAAGATCGGCGCCGGCGCCGTTATCGGTGCCGGCAGCGTGGTCATGAAGGATGTACCGCCAGGCGTCACCATGATCGGCAATCCCGCCAAGATCTTCAGGTTCAAATAATGCAATCACGTTTACCACCACAGGCCTATATTGACCAGGACTGGTTCGAGCGCGAACGCGAGCTGTTGTTCAAGCCGCTCTGGCAGTTCGTCGGGCTCAAGGGGATGCTGGACAAGCACAACGCTTTCCTTACCTGTCAGCTGTTTGGCATCCCGGTCGTAGTGCAGAACTTCCGTGGCGAGCTGCGCGCCTTCGAGAACGTCTGCCCGCATCGCCAGAACCCGATCCAGACCGCAGCGCATGGGGTGCGCGCACTTACCTGCGGTTACCACGGCTGGAACTTCGACAGCGAAGGCGCACCTGCTCATATCCCTTTCGATGCGGAGCTGTATCGCTATCCGCAGGAGGAGCGCGCCTGTCTGCACCTGCGTCGCTTTGCGCTGGAATGCATTGGCAACCTGGTGTTCATCAACCTGTCCCCGGAACCGATGCCGATCAGGCAGCAGTTCGGCGCAGCCATGACCGCCTCGCTGGCGCATTCCTCGCTGGCCTTCGATAGCGAAGTCGTGATGACGACATACGATGCTCGCTTTAACTGGAAGCTGGTCTACGAAAACCTGCGCGACGCGAACCACCCCACTTTCGTCCATGCCCAGACCCTGGGCAAGTACGCCACCTTCAATGCTTTCGTTGACGAAGATGCACTGGTCAGCCTGCGGCGCATGCGCGCGGACGGCATTCCGGACAAGGCACGCGCGATGGCGTTGCTGCGCAGTTTCAGCGGCGGCGGGCGCGACGAGCCGATCGAGCATATCCCGCACCAATACTGGTTCGATAATGTGGAGCGCTACCGTGACCAGGACTGGTACTACAACTGGCTGGTGTTCCCGAACCTGCATATCGCGTCGCCCACCGGCGGCTATACCTTCACCATCGAGCACCACATTCCGGTCGGCCCCGACCGCACCCGGATGGTCGTGTACTACCTGACTGCGAAGAAGAAGCAGCCGTATGCCTCGTCGCCTGCGGTCTTGCACGACCTTATGCTGAGCACCGACGTCATCCTGAGCGAAGACATCGGCGTCCTCGAACAGGTGCAGCGCACCCTGCATCCGGCGTCCCGGCCGGCGCAGCTGGGTGACTATGAGTACATCAACGCCGGAATCGAACCTTGGTACATGGACGTGATGGAGGGAAAAATTGTCCTGTAAGTATGTGGTGGGCAACGGCCCCATGCTCGACCGCGCGCTGGCGGCGTGGCGTGAATGCGAACCGGCGTTGGACCTGCGGCCAGTGACGGTTGATCTGAACGCCGGCCGCGAGGCGTTGGCGGCTGTGCTCGATACGCTCGGACAGCCCAATGCGACTGCCTTCGTGGCGCTCGACGAGCAGCACCTGAATTTCAACCGTCTCGCGCTGCTGGAGGCCTTGGAAGAGCGAGGCCTGCCGATGCCGCCGCTGGTGGGCCCCGGTGTGCTGGCAAGCACGGGCGTGGTGCTTGGTGAAAATTGCTGGATCGGCCCCGGCGCCATGCTCCAGCATGGCTGTGCCATCGGCCGCAACGCCGTGGTCGGCGCAGGCGTGATCGTTGGCGCCGGCGCTTGCGTCGGCCAGTCGTCGTGGCTCGATGATGGCGTGGTAATCGGACGCGATGCGAAGGTCGGCGCCCATGTCACGCTGGGTCTGGGCGTGCTGGTGGGGCGTGGCGTGCGTGTCGCGGATCACTGCGTGATCGACCGGCCGGGGCGGATCGAGAAGGATGTGCCGGGCAGGACCTTCCTGCATGCGTCGCACGACGGCCCGATCTTCATCGTCGGTCAATAGTCCGAACCCGTAAAAAAAGAACCGGAAGCCGCTGCCGGCCGCCGGTTTTGCTCTTTGCGGGAGCGCTCAATAAAAGTACAGGCAAGTGTCCCAGCGGTCTTCCGTATGGTGGCGCAGGCCGATCCGGTAATCCGGGGCGATCGTGTCGATGAACTGCGGAATGTCGAGCAGGTCGGTCGAACGGTGGTAGGCCGACAGCATCAGCTTGGGCCGGGCCGCGCGGATCGTGCGTGCCGCGCCTTTCAGGGCCGGCAATTCATATCCCTCGATATCCATCTTGATGATGGTCGGCTGGTCGTCGACGATGTCATCGATGCGCTCGACCCGCACGAAGTCGGCCACTGGGCAGGCCTGGGCCATTTCGGGCGGCAGTACGGCCCCGCCGTGGTTGCCAACGTGGCTGAACGGGACCTTGTCCGGATGTTCGCCCACGGCCACCGGATGCAGCGACAGTTTCTGCGCATGCGGGGTGCCGGCGTATTTCCTGAGGAAGCCCTGAAGGGTGGCGATATTGAGCCGGTCCGGTTCAATCATCCAGGAACGGTCGAAGCGGCCTTGGGTCGTGCCGATCAGTGCGGTCGTCGATTCGCCGATCGACGCGCCGCAGTCGACCATCTTCTCGTGCTCGCTGAAGGAGAACAGGCCCGAACGGACATACAGCGTCGGATAAGGCCGCGCGACATTCAGGAACCACTCGGGGTTGCCGGTCAGGTGGAAGGTCAGCACCGCGTACAGTGTCTCCACCGAGTAGGGGTCGGCCATGCGTTGTCCGAGCTTCAGGTAATCCGCGCAGCGCGCGGCGATCACTCCGCCCCAGTCGGCCACGCGGGGATCCATCGCGTCGCTCAGGCCGAAGGCTCGCGTGGCCTGTTCGAAGTTCAGGTGGGGAATACGGTGATTGCGGCACAGGTCGTCAAAGAAGCGCCTGGAGAAGTCGTTGCGGCAGGCATTGATGCCGATGAGGTCCGGGTCTTGCCTGGCCATTTCCAGGAAGCGGTCGGTCGAAATGATGTCGACGCCACGATACTGTTCGCCGCGGTGGGCGCGAAAATCGTCGACCACATGCAGGACCCGGGCGCGCTGTCCGAAGCCGTGGATCAGGTTGGCGCCGAAATCGCTGCGGCCGAGCAGCACGATCGGGGTCTCCGCATTGCGGCGCGCGAAGATCTCGCGCACCTGCGCCGGGACGCAGAACTGCGGGTCCTGGCGGTACAAGTCGACGGCTGCGAGGAAGGTCTCCCTGGCGTCGAACACGCCGAGGTTGACGCGGGTCTGGAGGGAATCAGGAGTAAATGCGTGCATGGTGTTCTTTCAGGATGCTTTGATCAGGCCGACAATGCGTTCGATATCCTGCGTTTCCAGTGTCGTGTAGATCGGCAGGCACAAGACTTGTCGCGCCGCCGCAGCGGCCATCGGCAGCCCCGCCGGAGCCGCCGACGGGATGGCGCGGTACATTGGAAATTCGCTGATCAGGGGATAAAAATAGCGGCGTGCATGAATGCCCGCGTCGCGCAGTTTGTTGTACAGGCCATCGCGGCCCAGCGGATAAGCGTCGTCGACCAGGATCGGGAAATAGCCGAAATTGCCTTCATGTCCCAGATCGGTCATCGGAGCGATGCCCGGCACGCCCGCCAGCAGGCGGCGGTAGTGCGCCGCGACCTGGGCACGCTTGTTCAGCGCTGCCCCGACGCCCTTGAGCTGCAGTAGTCCGAACGCGGCGCTGACCTCGTTCATCTTGCCGTTGATGCCGGCAGCTACCACCGTCACTTCGTCGGCTATGCCGAAGTTCTTCAAGTGATCGATATGCTGCTTGGTTGCGGCGTCGCGGCAGACAATGGCGCCGCCTTCGAAGGTGTTGAACACCTTGGTCGCATGAAAGCTCAGCACCGACAGGTCGCCATGACGCAGGATGCTTCTTCCGTCCTGGCGCACGCCAAAGGCATGCGCCGCGTCATAGATCACCTTCAGCGAATGTCTGCGAGCGATGCGTTCGATGGCCTCGACGTCGCAGGGATTGCCGTAGCAATGCACCGGCATGATCGCCGTGGTGCGTGGCGTGATCGCCGCTTCGATCCGAGCCGGGTCGAGGTTGAATGTGACTGGATCGATGTCGGCGAACACTGGTTGCAGGCCGTTCCAGAGAAGGGCATGAGCAGTGGCCACGAACGAATACGGCGTGGTGATGACTTCACCCTTGACGTCGAGCGCCTGCAGCGCCGTCATCAGTGCGATGGTGCCGTTGGCGAACAGCGAAATGTGCTCGACGCCCAGGTGCTCGCACAGGGCCGCTTCCAGCTGCTGGTGGAAGCAGCCGCCATTGGTCAGGAATTTGCTCTCCCAGATCTGTTCGAGCGAAGCGACGAAATCCTGTAGTGGCGGCAGGTCGGGCCGGGTGACGTAGATCGGCGCCGGCGCCGCCTGGGGCAGCACCAGCGGCGCTTCGAAGGTTTCGGCCGGCAGGCCGGCGCACCAGCGTCGCCACATCAGGCGCAGCGCGTTTTCGACGCCGTCGGCGACATGGGTCATGTCGATCGACGACGGCGGTGGGAATTGCTTGCGCAGCGCGGCGCGCAGCGCGCCCAGCGCTGTCAGGTCGGCGCAGGCGGCAAGGCCCTTGGCGACGAATTCGTCTGCGTCGCGGCTGATGAATTGTGTCAGACCGTTATGCTCGAGAATGCAGGCAGTCTGGCGCCCGGCTGCCGTGTCTCCGGCCAGCGTCAGGGTAGGCACGCCCATGTACATCGCATGCAAGGTGGTCGTGCCACCCGAATACGGGAAGGTATCCAGGTTGATGTCGACCTCGTTGTGCAAGGCCAGATAATCGTGCATGCCGCTACGCGGATGGAAGCGCACGCGCTGCGCGCCGACGCCTTCCGCAGCCAGCCAGGCCAGCAGGTGCTGGTGGCCGTCGCCTTCCGGCATGCCAGCCACCAGCAGATGCGCATCTGGCAGGGCGCGCAGCAGCCTGCCCCAGACGGCAACCACGTTGCGGCTGATCTTGTTCAGGCGGTTGAAACTGCCGAAGGTGACGTGGCCGTTGGCCAGCGCCGGCAGCGGCGCCAGGCCGGGCGCGTCCGCTAGCGGCTGGAACGGCGCCGTCACCGGCAGGTGCAGCAGCTTTTCTGTGAACAGATGGTCGTATTGCCCGGGCGGCAGCAAGACACGGTCGGTCAGGTAGTAATCCATCGCCCGCAGGCCGGTGGTTCCCGGGTAGCCAACCCAGGTTGCCTGCAGCGGCGCCGGCTTGCGCGCAAACAGGGGCAGCCGGTTGTAGGCGGTATGGCCCGCGAGGTCGATCAGGATATCGATGCTGTCGGATCGGATCAGCTCGTCCAGCGCGGCGTCGCCGAGTGTGGCGACGTCGCGCCATTCGTCCATGTAGCCGCGCAGGCGCGTCGTGACGGCGTCGTGCACGGGATAGGTATAGTAGGCATTCAGCGATACGCCGGGCCGTCCGGCCAGACGCTCGAACACCGGTTCGACGAAACTGGCGAGCGCATGGTTACGCAGGTCGCCCGACACGAAGCCGATGCGCAGGCGCTTTTCCGGGTCAGGCGGGTTGTCCCAGGTGCGCGGCGCCCCGAGGCGTTGTTCCAGACGCTCGCCAAACCGGCGATGTTCGACAAACAGTTCGGCAGGATCGATGTCTTCCATCCGGCTCATGCAAAACAGCATATTGCTGTGGACGTCGGCACGGTCCGGTGCCTGTTCGAGCACACGGCGATAGGCGCTGACCGCCTCGTCGCAACGGCCCTGGCGGTCGAGGGACATGGCGAGCGTATTGCCGGCTTCGATATGGCTGGGGTCGAGTGCGAGCGCTACGCTGGCGCTGGCATGCGCTTCTTCCAGCCGTCCCGACTCCATCAGCACCAGCGCCACGTGGTTGTGGGCATGGCTGCTGTCGGGCTGCAGCGCGATGGACTGCCGCAACACATGCTCGGCTTGCGCAAGCTTCCCGGTTTCCTGCAGCAACAAGCCCAGGTTGCTGAGCGTTTCGGCGTCGTCAGGGGCGTACTTCATCGCACGCTGCATGGCATCCAGGGCGCCTGGCAGGTCTCCTTGCTGGCGTAAAACGGCACCGAGTAGCTTCCAGCCAAAAGCATGCTGTGGAAATCGTTCTGCGAGCGTCCGCGCGGCGGCGCCAGCGGCGTCGACCATCCCGCGTGCGAACAGGTCGGCAGCATGGTCGATCTCCTGCATCGGTGGTGAGCCGAGGTCAAGCAGCTGCCTTTCGACGCGTTCGACCTGCGCTCCTTGCAGGCAGTGGCGCCGCCCCAGTTCAAGCACTTCACGCGCGGTACTGAACTGGCGCGCAGCCAGGAGGGCGTCGATATAGCTAAGCCAATAGCGTTCGTGGCTGGGATCGCCCTGCAGTGCACTGGCGAAATGCTGAATGGCCGATGCGAACTCTTGCACCTGTTGTTCGAGCATACCCAGTCTAAAGTGTGCTTCAGCATGGCCAGGCGAGAGCTCGAGGACGGCGCGGTACAGCGCGCTTGCCTGCTCGGCGCAGCCTGCCTCGCTTTCGCGAAGGGCAGACTGCATGGCTTCATCGATAAGGTATCGGACTTCGTCGGCGGGCGGGAAGGTAATCGGTTGGTGCATGAAGGCTGGCTAGGGCCGAAAGTCATATAGATGCGGTATGGAGCGAATCGCTCCGAGTCGCGTGCGGCAGAGGCTGCCATCGAGCGTCCGGGCTACGATAGTTCATGCTCAACCAAGGGTCAAGAACTATAGCGCTTGCTTGCTCACTGGCCAGAAGGCGGCTCCCACAGTTCGACCTTGTTGCCCTCCGGGTCGACGACCCAGCCGAATTTGCCGAATTCGGAATCCTCGGTCTTGTCCAGCACCGCGCAGCCCTCCTCGCGCAGGGCCTGCAGCAAGGCGTCCAGGTCGGCGACCCGGTAGTTGATCATGAAGTTCGCCTTGCCTGGCGCGAAGTGCTCGTTGCCGGCCTGGCCGATCGACCAGATGGTGACCCCGCCGTCCGGCTGGCGCGCCGCCTCGTCCCAGGTGAAGGCCGCGCCGCCCCAGTCGAGCACGTCGACGCCGAGATGGCGCCCGTACCAGGCGCGCAGCGCCACCGGGTCTTGTGCGTGGAAAAAGATGCCGCCGATGCCAGTAACCCGCTTCATGTGATCTCCGATCTGGAACGTCTATGCGTAGGAAGCCCGACATTAGCATCAGGTGCTTCCTGTTGGCAATGTAGGACGCCGGGATTTGCCAAGCGCCGGGGATTGCCCCACACTGGCGCCAAGCAAGCGAGCTCTCGAAAGGACGCAGCACATGGGCTATTCCATCGCCTGGATTCTGGTACGCGGCAAGACCAAGGAAGACATACTCGCCCGGCTGTCGCTGGCCGACACGGGCGCGCCCGACGCGGCCAACGACAGCCCGGTATCGGGCGCCGCGCTGCCGGGAGGCGGCTACCTGGTGTTCTTCAACGACATGGCGCACCCGGCCACCCAGGCGGCCAGCATGGCCCGGCTGTCCGCGGGCTGCGAGGCGCTCGGCTGCCAGGTCGAGGAACACGTCATGGCAAGCGCCGCCTTCCAGTACAAGGACGGGGCCAAGCTCTGGGATGTCGTGCACCTGTCGGAACAGGGGCTGTACCACCTGGCGGTGGACGGCACGCCGCCTGCGCTGCTCGGGGCGATCCATGCCGAAATGCGAGCGACCCAGGACGAACAGGGCGGCGCCGATGCGCAGGTCGACTGCCTGTTCGAAGTGCCGCTCATGCTGGCCACTGCCCTGTGCGGCTACCGCCACGACGAGATGGCGCTGCTGTCCGGGGGAACGCTGGAGTTCACCGAACTCGTGCCCGCCGCGCCGGGCGCCGCCCGCCGGCACTGAGGGCCCGGCAGCGCCACTAGCCGCAGACGGCCTGCCGCGCTTGCGACTGCGCGACCTCAAGCAGGATGCGGTCGAGCGCCGCGATGTCGATCGGCTTGACGAAGTGGTGGTCGAAGCCTGCCGCGAAGGCCATGGCCTGGTCGTGCATCTGGCCGTAGCCGGTCAGCGCGACCAGCACCGCGCCGGCGGTGGCGGGCGCGGCGCGCAGGCGGCGCGCCAGCTCGTAGCCGTCGACGTCCGGCAAGCCGATGTCCAGGATGTAGAGCGGCAGCGGCCTGCGCAGGCTTTCCTCGAGGGCGCTGTGCGCGTTCGCCATCACCGACACGTGGTGCCCCTTGGCCTCCAGCAGGTTGGCGAGCGTGCGCGCCGCATCGACGTTGTCGTCGACGATCATCAAGCGGACCGGTTCGGCGCCGCTGCGGGCCGCGTCGTGCGCGACGCGCGCCTGCGCCGCGTCTCCCGCATGCAGGGGCAGGGTGAGGGTGAAGCAGGCGCCCTTGCCGATGCCTTCGCTGGCGGCGCTCACCTGGCCCCCGTGCAGTTCCATGATGCTGCGCACCAACGCCAGGCCCAGTCCGAGGCCGCCCTGCGAGCGGTCGGCCGTCCGCTGTGCCTGCCTGAACAGGTCGAAGACGTGGGGCAGCAGCTCGGGGTCGATGCCGATGCCGTTGTCGGACACGGCCAGCACCAGCTGCCCCGCGCGGGTCTCGGCCGTCAATGCGATGCGGCCGCCCGGCGGCGTGTATTTCGCCGCATTGTTCAACAGGTTGGCGACCACCTGCACCAGGCGCTTCTTGTCGCCGAGGACCACGGCGTCGGCGGCGCGCATGTCCAGCGCGAGGGTGTGCTTGCGCGAGTCGAGCAGGGGCTGCGCCTGCTCGATGGCGCTGGTGACGACCGCGCCCATGCCGACCGGCTGGCGGTCGACCGACACCAGTCCCCGCGTCACGCGCGAGACGTCCAGCAGGTCGTGGATCAGGGATTTGAGGTGGTCGGCCTGGCGGATGATGATGTCGCCGGTGCGCTGCACGCTCGCTTCGTCGCGGCCCGCGAGCTTGAGCATGTGGGCGGCCGCGACGATGGGTGCGAGCGGGTTGCGCAGTTCGTGGGCCAGCATGGCGAGGAACTCGTCCTTGGCGTTGTTCTGGTTCTCGGCCGCGCGCCTGGCCTCGCGTTCGTTGCGCAGCAACTGCTCGCGTTCGCGCTCGAGGCGCTGGCGGGCCTCGTTCTCCGCTTCGAGCTTGGCGCCGGCATCGTGCAGGGCGCGCTGCAGCACGTCGGCTTCGACCACCCCCGAGGGCTGGACCACCGGCATCTTGCCCAGTTCCAGGGACTTGGCGGCGTCGAGGGCGAGGTCGAAGGAAGCGGTCAGGCGCCGGGCGAACAGGACGATGCCCAGCACCGCGCTGCCCAGGGCGAACAGCAGCACGCATCCGGCGATCAGCGTGGCGGTGCGCGCCGGCCGGTTGATCTCTTCCTGCGGAGCGGCGATGGCGACGGTCCAGTCGGCGCGCGTGGTGTGGGTGAAGGTGTTGTAGGCCAGCATTCCGTCGCGCGTCACGTTCTTCAGCCGCCCGCTGGCACGCTGGTGCGAGGCCTCGTACAACTCGGGCTTGACGGGCTTGCCGACGAATTCCTGCTCGCGCAGGTTGCGGGCGATCGAGATGCCGTCGGCGCCGAACACGCCGACCACCCAGGCCGGCGGCAGCTCCGCACGATGCAGCAGGGCCGTGATATGGCTCACATGGAAGGTATGCGAGAGCAGGAACTGGCGCCCGCTGGCGCTTTTCACGGGCAGGTTGACCGACACCACCTTCCACTTGCCGGCGCGCCCCTCGCGCAGGTTCGACACGCTCGTCTTGCGCAACGCGATCGCCTGCGGCACCCAGGTGTCCGGCCCTTCGTCGAAACGGGTGCCGTAGGGATGGTGGGTGTGCAGCAGCATGCGTCCTTCGGCGTCGTAGAGCACGGCCCAGGAATCGGGCGACGTGATCGTCTTGCGCATCAACTCGTACAGGGGCTGGAACTCTTCCCTGGCCATCTGCTCGGTCTGGCCGATCACGCGCAAGGCGCCCTCGGCCCGCACCAGTTCCTTGTCGATCGACAGCGCGATCGAGCGCGCGCGCGCCTCGACCGTCAGCAGGCGCGATTCCTTCTCCTCTTCCAGCAGCAGGTACAAGCCCCAGCCGGACAGCGCCAGCAGCGGTACGAGGACGGTCAGGACGATCGCGGCAAGATAAGTACGCGTCTTCATCTTGTTGTTCTGGATTTCATGTGCCCGTGCAGCGAGCAGAAGGTCAACCAGGCGATTCTAACAGGCAAGCGCGGGAACTGCTTTGTCAAGCGGGTGCGTCAAGCATCCGCGCGGCGGTTCATTGCGCGCGCCTGTCCGGCAGGGACTGCAGCAGGCGCTCGATGTCGCCCAGCCCGGCGGGCTTGGTCAGGTGTGCATCGAAGCCCGCGGCCCGGGCGCGGGCCTGGTCCTCGTCCGATCCCCAGCCGGTCAGCGCGGCCAGGAAGGTGTGCGCGCAACCGGGCATGCCGCGCAGCGCGGCCGCCACCTCGTAGCCGCTCAGGCCCGGCATGCCGATGTCGAGGATGGCCAGGTCGTAGCCGCCTCCCTGCGCCCGCTCCAGCGCAAGGCGCCCGTCGTGGACCACGTCCACCGCGTGGCCGCGGGCTTCGAGCAGGGCCATGAAGCTGGTGGCGGCGTCGATGTTGTCGTCGGCGACGAGCACCTTCAGCCGGCCGGCGCAGCGCATGGGGCCGCCGGGCGTCTCGGCGCCGGGGGGAGTATCCGTCCCGCTGCCGGTGGCCAGCGGCAGTTCCACCACGAAGCTGCTGCCCTTGCCCTCGCCCGGACTCTCGGCATGCACCGTTCCCCCGTGCATCTCGATCAGGCGGCGCACCAGGGACAGGCCGATGCCCAGGCCGCCCTGCGCCCGTCCCATGTTGCGCGATACCTGGCTGAACATGTCGAACACGCCGGGCAGGGCCTCGGCGGGAATGCCGATGCCGGTGTCGGTCACGGCGACGCGCACGCTGCCCTGGTCCGGCCGCACCGCGACGCCGATCCTGCCGCCGTCCGGCGTGTACTTGGCCGCATTGGTGAGCAGGTTGCTGAACACCTGCGCCAGCCGGACCGGATCGGCGTGCACGACCAGCGGCAGGTCGGGGAGCTCGAGCTCGAGCCGGTGCCCGGCCGCCTCGATCGCGGGCAGGGCCGTGTCGACCGCGTTCGCGATGGCCTCGCGCAGCGCGATCCATTCGCGTTTCAGCTGCACCTTGCCGCTGTTGATCCTGGCAATGTCCAGCAAGTCGTCGATCAGGTGCACCAGCTGGGTCAGCTGCCGGTTCATCATCTCGTAGACCCTGGGTGGCGGCTTGCCGCCGGCAAGCTGGATGAGCTCCAGCCCGGTGCGGATCGGCGCCAGCGGATTGCGCAGTTCGTGCGCCAGCGTCGCCAGGAACTCGGTCTTGCGCCGGTTCTCGGTGGCCAGGTCCTTGGCCAGGCTGCGCAGGTCGTCGCGGGTGCGCCGGGTTTCGGTGACGTCGCTGAACAGGACCGCCACCTTGCCCTCCTTCGGGTCGCCCACGCGCGTGGCGTAGATGTTGAACCAGCGGCCGATCGGCGATCCTTCCTCGCTCAGGCGCAGCGGCCTTCCGGTCAATGCCACGCTGCTGTACAGCTCGGCCCAATGGGTATCGTCCGACTCCGGCACCAGTTCGCGCACGGTCTTGCCGCGCGCATTCTTCAAGCCGGTCTGGGCCTCGAAGGCCGGATTGATGTCGAGGAAGCGGTAGTCGACCGGCTTGCCCGCGTCGTCGTACAGCACCTCGACCATGCAGAAGCCGTCGTCCATCGAGGCGATCAGGTTGCTGTAGAGCTCGGTCGCGGCGCGTTGTTCCTGCTGGGCCCGGACCTGCTGGGTAATGTCGAGCGTGTAGTGCAGCACGAAGATCAGCTGTCCCGCCGCGTCGAAGACCGGCGCGTTGACGGCGTTCCAGTAGCGGTCCTCCCAGGATTCGCTGCCGTCAGGCTGCCTGAGCTTGATCGGATAATGCTGCGCCGGCATCGTCTGGGGCTGGCCGCTGGCGATGGCCAGCGCAATCGATTCCTTCAGGGCCGCGGCGATCGGCTTGTCCGGGCTTTCCCCGGGCACCTCGAAGGCGGCGAACAGGCGCGTCCCCAGCAACTCTTCGCGACTGCGCGTGCTGGTGCGCAGGAAGGCGTCGTTGACCGCGACGAAGACCGGGTCATCCGACGGGGAGAACAGGGCGGTGGGAATGGTGGAACTGTTGAAGACGGCTCCGATCTGGTCCAGCGAAAGCATAGGTTCGAATGCCCGGAAGGAAAAAAGCCATCATACCGCTTCCAGGCAACTCAGGGGGCGGCAGCCCCCGCCGGACGCGGGCGCGGGAACGCTCGCGCGTCATGCGCGAGATACTACTCGCGGTAGGTGATTTTTCCGCTCAGCTTGATGGTGCCGGCGCCGGTCAGGAGTGCCTGGCTGCCGGTGAAGTCGCCGCCACCGGAGGCCCGGTGGTAGCGTCCGGTGCCGCCGGTAATCTGGAAGGTGGCATTGCTGAAGACAACCTTGCCATCGCCGGTCGGGACGGCCTGGCCGCTGTAGTTGGCGTAGATCACCTCGCCGCTCCCGGTGAGAAGGGTAATGCGGCCGTCGCTGAAGGTGAGCAGCGGGCCGTTGGGCGTGACGCAGTCCTTGCCCATGAAGGCGACCGGGCCGAGGACCGGATCGTTGCCGTGTCCGACCAGGGTTCCGCCGAGTTTCGACGGGCAGCGCAGCGACGGGCCGAGCACTTCATGGATGACGCCGGAAATGACCAGCGGCTTGGTGACCAGCGAAGCGGCCGAGGCGGTGCAGCTTGCGCCCAGCAGCAAGGACGCGACAGCAAGGCGGAGGGAAGGTTTGTTCATGTAAGCGCTCTCATGGTGGGCAATGTCCAAATATTAATATGGACAAGCTGATAATGAGCGCACGAATGGATGAGCTGTTTTCTGGCGCATGCAGCGTGCATGCGGGCGGCCGGGCCGGGCCAGCCGGGCGTCCGGCCGCGGCTGCCGTTCCGGTATCAGGAGCGCTCGCGCTCGACCCGGTTGACACCCGCCACCCGCCGCAGGTTGCGGATCAGCTGCGCCAGGTGCACCCGGTCCTTCACCTGGATCGTGAAGCGCAGCTGGGTCATCAGGTGTTCGTCGTCCTCGTCCATGCCGACATAGGTGATGTTGGCGTCGGACTCGCCGATCTCGGCCGCGACGCGCGCCAGGATGCCCTTCTCGTTGTTGATGAGCAGGCGGATGCGGCAGTCGAAGCGGCGGTTCAGTTCCTCGCCCCATTGCACGGCGATCCAGCGGTCCGGCTCCTTGGCGCGCACCCGCGCCGCCGGCAGGCAGTCCCTGGTGTGCACCACCAGGCCCTGGTCGCGGCGCAGCTGGCCGGTGATCTGGTCGCCCGGGATCGGCAGGCAGCAGGGCGCCAGTTGCACCGATACGCCTTCGCTGCCGTAGATGGTGACCGGGTCGATGTCGCTGGCAGGCAGGGGCAGGCTGGAAGGCTTGTGCTCGGGGTCGGCGTCCATCAGGCCGAAGATGTGGCGCGCCACCAGTTGCGGCATGCGCTTGCCGATGCCGATGTCGGCGTACAGCTCTTCCATCGACTTGGCCGAGGATTCGGCCAGCAGCTTTTCGATGGTCGCCGCGGGCAGTTCGGGATTGATGTTGCGCGCGGCCAGCGCCCCGGCCAGCAGTTCCTGGCCCAGCTCGACCGACTCGTTGACGTTCACCGTGCGCAGGTAGTGGCGGATCGCCGAACGCGCCTTGCCGGTACGGACATAGCTCAGCCAGGTCGGGCTCGGGCGCGATTCCGGATCGGTGACGATCTCGACGATGTCGCCGTTGTGCAGTTCGGTACGCAGCGGCTGGGTCTCGTTGTTGATCTTGACCGCCACCGTGTGGTCGCCGATGCCGGTGTGGATCGAGTAGGCGAAGTCGAGCGCCGTGGCGCCGCGCGGCAGGGCGATGATCTTCGACTTCGGCGTGAACACGTACACCGAATCCGGGAACAGGTCGACCTTGACGTGCTCGAGGAACTCGGCCGAGTCGCCGGTCTGCTGCTGGATGTCGAGCAGCGATTGCAGCCAGGCGTGGGTGCGCTGCTGCAGGTCCGACATGTTCGAGTCGCCGGTCTTGTACAGCCAGTGCGCCGCCACGCCGCTTTCGGCGGTGCGGTGCATGTCCTGGGTGCGGATCTGGAACTCGACCGGGGTGCCGTAGGGGCCGATCAGGGTCGTGTGCAGCGACTGGTAGCCGTTGATCTTGCGGATCGCGATGTAGTCCTTGAACTTGCCCGGCATCGGCTTGTACAGGGCGTGCAGGGTGCCGAGCGCCACGTAGCAGTTCGGCACCGTGTCGACCACCACGCGGAAGCCATACACGTCCAGCACCTGCGAGAACGACAGGTGCTTGTTGCGCATCTTCTTGTAGATGCCGTACAGGGTCTTTTCGCGGCCGTAGACCTCGGCCTGGATGCCGGCCGCGGCCAGCTGGGCCTTGACCGCCTCGAGGATTTTCTTGACCACCTCGCGGCGGTTGCCGCGCGCCGCCTTGATGGCCTTGGCCAGCGTGAAGTAGCGCAGCGGGTAGAGGTGGGCGAAGGCCAGGTCCTGCAGCTCGCGGTAGATGTTGTTCAGGCCCAGGCGGTGCGCGATCGGCACGTAGACTTCCATGGTCTCGCGCGAGATGCGGCGGCGCTTGGCCGGCACCATCACGCCCATGGTGCGCATATTGTGCAGGCGGTCGGCCAGCTTGATCAGGATCACGCGCACGTCCGAGGCCATGGCCAGCAGCATCTTGCGGAAGTTCTCGGCCTGGGCTTCGATCTGGCTCTGGAACTCGATCTTCTCGAGCTTGGACAGGCCGTCGACCATGTTGGCGACCTGGGCGCCGAAGCGCTCGATCAGCTCGTCCTTCTTGACGTCCTGGTCTTCGATCACGTCGTGCAGCAGCGCGGCCATGATGGCCTGGGCGTCGAGCTTCCACTCGGCGCAGATTTCCGCGACGGCGATCGGATGGGAGATGTAGGGCTCGCCCGACTTGCGGACCTGGCCGAGATGCATCTCGTCGGAGAAGCGGTAGGCTTCCTTGACCTTTTTCAGCTCGGCGGGGGTGAGGTAGTCGGACAGCTTGTTGATGAGCTGCGTGACCGAGGCGACGCCCGGGGCGGGCGCCGGCGCCTCGGCGTCTTTCGGTTTACCCGGACGCTTGGTCCGGGAAGGGGTGCCTGGATGGGTCGAATCCGGGGAAGACAAACTCATATGTAATATCGATCAGCCAGTGTAGGCACAGAATAACAGAATATCGATA
This sequence comes from Massilia sp., assembly GCF_046293535.1. NCBI lineage: Bacteria > Pseudomonadati > Pseudomonadota > Betaproteobacteria > Burkholderiales > Oxalobacteraceae > Massilia > Massilia sp. The sequence goes on from NZ_JBKBOV010000005.1 coordinate 20,901, forward strand.
TGACGATTCCAGGTCCACTTACATGGGGGCTCGAGAAACCGTAGCGAGCGGCAGCGATGTTGGTTGAGAAGCGCAGCTGTACGAGCAGTACAGCGAGCATCGCAAACCGACAGCGCAACGCGCAGTAGGTTTATCGAGCCCCCAGGGTTTTACATCGGCACTTTCTTCAGCATCTCCAGGCCGACCTTGCCGGCGGCGATTTCGCGCAGCGCGACGACGGTCGGCTTGTCCTTGGCTTCGACCTTCGGGGTGTGGCCCTGCAGCAGCTGGCGTGCGCGATAGGTTGCGGCCAGGGTCAGCTGGAAGCGGTTCGGGACGTTCTTGAGGCAATCTTCGATGGTGATACGGGCCATGATTACTCCTGAATGACAATGTGCGACGACCTTGCGGCGCCGCACGCTGTTAAATTACAAATTTGGTTGTTGCGCGTGGATTCCCAGTTGGGCAAACAAGTCGGCGTTGCGCGCCGCCTGCTGGGCGAAACGGCAACGTGTCGCTTTGACAATCGCCTGCAGTTCCGCGAGGGCGACGTTGAACTCTTCGTTGATGATAGCATATTCGAACTCCGGAGCGTGAGCCATCTCCCCCCCGGCGGCCAGCAGGCGGCGGGTGATGATATGGGGCTCGTCGGTCCCGCGCTTGTGCAGGCGCTCCTCCAGGGCTTCGATCGACGGCGGCAGAATGAAAATGCCGGCCGCGTCGGGGAACTGCTTCTTCACCTGGCGCGCGCCCTGCCAGTCGATCTCCAGCAGGATGTCGGTGCCCAGTTTCATTTCCTGTTCCACGCTCAAGCGGCTGGTACCGTAGTAGTTGCCGTGGACTTCCGCCCATTCCAGGAATTCGCCGCGGTCGGCGCGCGAGACGAAGTCTTCCGCCGACGTGAAATGGTATTCGCGGCCGTCCTGCTCGCCCGGACGCGGCGGGCGGGTGGTGGTCGAGATCGACAGCTTGATGCCCGGTTCCAGCTTCAGCAGGGCGTTGACCAGGGTCGATTTGCCGGCGCCGGATGGGGCGGCGACGACGAACAGGCTGCCGGAGAGGGCGGGAGTGATCATATTCAATTCCTTGTTTGGTGCGTGGTGTTCATCATAACGTTGAACGCGTGGGCAAGAAACTTGCCCACCCTACGAAAAGCACATCGCCGTTCGTAGGGTGGGCGGGTTTCCCGCCCACGCGTTCAACTGTCGCTCGCACATTGTTGCGCGACGACAACAATCTATGTCAATTATTCGAGGTTCTGCACCTGCTCGCGCATCTGCTCGATCAGCAGCTTCAGCTCCATCGACGCATCCGCCAGCTCCTTGGCCGAGGCCTTCGCGCCCAGCGTGTTCGCCTCGCGGTTCAGTTCCTGCATCATGAAGTCGAGGCGCTTGCCGACCTGGCCGCCTTTCTTGAGGATGTGTCGCGTCTCATTGAGATGCGCCGACAGCCTCGACAGTTCCTCCGAGACGTCGATGCGGATGCCGTACAGCGTCACTTCCTGGCGAATACGCTCCAGCACTTCCTGGCGCGTCAGGGTCGACGGGTTGCCGTGTCCGGCCAGGCCCAGCGCATCCTGCATGCGCTCGACCGCCTTCTGCTGGAAGCCGTTGATCACCTGGGGAATGAGCGGGGTGATGCGCTTGACGATCGCTTCCATGGCGTCGATCCGCGACAGCAGCATCGCTTCGAGCGCCGCGCCTTCGCGCCTGCGGCTGTCGACGAAAGCGGCCACGGTGGTGGCGGTGAGGGCGGCCACATCAAGCTGCAGCGACTCCTGGCCGACGGTCGACTCTTCGATCACGCCGGGCCAGCGCAGCAGTTCGGCCACCGTCATCTGCGGCGCCTGGGCGAAATGTTTGGTGACTTCAGCCTGCAGGCGCGCGAGGTCGGCCAGCAGTTCCTGATTGAGCACTTGCGAGCCGCCCGCGGTCTTGCGGCCGAAGGACAAGCGCACCTCGACCTTGCCGCGCGTGATCGCCGCCATGATAGCGGCGCGCAAGTCGGGTTCCAGCGCGCGCAGCTCGTCGTTGATGCGGAACTGGAGGTCGAGGAAGCGCGAATTGACGCTCTTGATCTCGATCGTGAGGGTGCCGGCAGCGCTTTCGCTGGTGGCAACCGCATAACCTGTCATGCTTGAAATGCTCAAAGATTTCCCCGTCTTTTTTATTCTTTAGAACCCTCGAGAACCGTCAGGGGCTGATCGAGGTGGCCTTTACAAAGGCAACATTTATCCCACACAATCGCCCTGTTAAGCAAGGACTCTGAATGGCCGCACAGAATAATGCCCCCCTGCCTGATGGCCTGGAAATTGCCGGATATCGCATTGTAAAGAAAATTGCGTCCGGTGGGTTCAGTATTGTTTATCTGGCATATGACGGCGAGGGCAACGCGGTCGCCATCAAGGAATACCTGCCCAGCCAGCTCGCCCTGCGCGCGCCGGGTGAATTGGCCCCTAGCGTTTCCAGGCCCAACCTACCGGTGTTCCGCATCGGCCTGAAATGTTTCTTCGAAGAGGGGCGGGCGCTGGCCCGGATCGTCCATCCGAACGTGGTGCGGGTGGTGAACTTCTTCCGCGCCCACGAGACGGTCTACATGGTGATGGCCTACGAATCCGGCCACACCCTGCAGGACCACATCGCGCGCCTGCACGCCAAGGGCAGCCGCATGAACGAGACGGCGATCCGCCAGCTGTTCAAGGGCGTGTGCGCCGGCGTGCGCGAGGTCCACGCCAACAAGCTGCTGCACCTCGACCTCAAGCCGGCCAACATCTACCTGCGCCTGGACGGCTCGCCGCTGCTGCTCGACTTCGGCGCGGCGCGCCAGACCATCAACCTCGACGCGCCGATGCTGGCGCCGATGTACACCCCGGGCTTCGCGGCGCCCGAGCTGTACAGCCGCGCCGCCACGCTCGGGCCCTGGACCGACATCTACAGCATCGGCGCGGCCATGTATGCTTGCATGACGCGCTCCATGCCGCCCCCGGTCGAGGCGCGCAAGGAAGAAGACAGGACCGAGGCGCAGTTCGCCAGGCTCGCAGGCGGCTATTCGCCCGAACTGGTCGAGATGGTGCGTTCGTGCATGGCGCTCGATCCCTTGAGCCGTCCGCAGAGCGTGTTCGCGATGCAGAAGGTGCTGCAGGCGGCGCCGACGCTGGCGCCGCAGGCCGAGGACGAAGCGCCGCAGGCGCCGGCCGGGGGCTGGCGTGGACTGGCCGGACGTCTCGGCTTCGGCCGCAAAGCAAGCTAGAGCGAGGGAGCAAACATGCAGTTTTCCGTCTACCAGCAGACCCACATCGGCGGGCGCAAGGTCAACCAGGACCGCATGGGCTACAGCTTCACGCGCGATGCGCTGCTGCTGGTGCTGGCCGACGGCATGGGCGGGCACATGCGCGGCGAGATCGCCGCGACCATCGCGCTGCAGACGCTGTCGATGATGTTCCGCATGCAGGCCAGGCCGTATGTGAAAAAGCCCGAGCGTTTCCTGGAAGAGGCGCTGAACCAGGCCCACTGGGACATCCTGGCCTATGCGGAAAAACACAAGCTGCCGGAGACGCCGCGCACCACGGTGGTGGCCTGCCTGGTGCAGCACAACTGCGCCGTCTGGGCGCACTGCGGCGACTCGCGCCTGTACTGGGTGCGCCGCAACCAGGTGCTGGCGCGCACGCGCGACCATTCGCACCTGGAATACCTGATCGAGCGCGGCCGCGCCAGCGAGGCCGAGCGCAACACCCACCCGGACCGCAACAAGCTGTACAACTGCCTGGGCGCCGGCCAGGCGCCCCGGATCGACATCTCGCGCCAGGCCAGCCTCGAACCAGGCGATACCTTGCTGCTGTGCTCGGACGGCCTGTGGGCCATGCTGCCGGAGACCGAGATCGTGCACCGGCTGTCCACGTCCACCATCGTGCAGGCGGTGCCCGACATGGTGGCGATGGCCGCCGCGATCGGCGGCGCACGCGCCGACAACACCACGGCGCTGGCGATCACCTGGCAGGGCGCGGACCCGAAAGCGGGCCTGTCGCCCGGCGTGATCTCGACCCAGATGCTGCCGGAGGACGAGGTCAGCTCGACCATCGCCGCCGGCCAGCCCTTGCCCTCGGGGGCGGACGCCTTCGACGAGGACGAGATCGAAAAAGCGATTGCCGAGATCCGCGAGGCGATCGAGAAATCCTCCCAACTACTCAAATAAGGCTTCCCATGACGTTTGCACAACGCCCGAGCGGGCGCGCGGTTGACCAGCTGCGCAGCATCCGCATCACCCGCCAGTACACCAAGCACGCCGAAGGATCGGTGCTGATCGAGTGCGGCGACACCAAGGTGATCTGCACCGCCAGCATCGAAGACAAGGTGCCGGGCTTCCTGAAGGGCAAAGGGCAGGGCTGGCTGACGGCGGAATACGGCATGCTGCCGCGCTCGACGCACACCCGCATGGACCGCGAAGCCGCGCGCGGCAAGCAGACCGGCCGCACCCAGGAGATCCAGCGCCTGATCGGCCGCTCGCTGCGCGCCGCCTTCGACCTCGACGCCTTCGGGGAGCGCACCCTGCACCTGGACTGCGACGTGATCCAGGCCGACGGCGGCACCCGCACCGCCTCGATCACCGGGGCGATGGTGGCGGCCTACGACGCCTTTAGCGCGCTGGCGGGGCAGGGCCTGGTCGCGGCGGTGCCGGTGAAGCACTTCGTGGCGGCGATCTCGGTCGGCGTGTACCAGGGAACGCCGGTGCTGGACCTGGACTACGTCGAGGATTCGGCCTGCGATACCGACATGAACATCGTGATGACGGACCAGGGGCATTTCATCGAGGTGCAGGGCACGGCGGAAGGCGCGGCTTTCGATCGCGCGGGCATGAACCGCCTGCTGGACCTGGGGCAGCTGGGGATTACGGAGTTGATCAAACTGCAGAAGCAGTCGTTGGGCTTGGTTGGCTGACTCAATAACGCAGCTTCGATAAAAAACTTGGATTCCCGCCTGCGCGGGAATGACGTGCTGAGGACTGTGGCCACAAACACATGAACGTCGTTCCGGCGAAGGCCGGAACAATGCCACTGGCATTGTTCCGCCCAAGTTTGCAAGCGCAGCCACCGAAGCATGCTTTAGCCCAAAGCGCTAAAATACCCACCCTCCGCACCACCACACCTCCGAGCCCCCATGACCCAACGCCTGATCCTCGCCTCCAACAACGCCGGCAAACTGAAGGAATTCGCCCAGCTCCTCGCACCCATCGGTTTCGAGCTGCACCCGCAGGGCGAATTCGACGTCCCGGAAGCGGAAGAGCCCTTCGGCACCTTCGTGGAAAACGCGCTGGCCAAGGCGCGCCATGCGGCGCGCCTGACCGGCCTGCCGGCCCTGGCGGACGACTCGGGCGTGTGCGTCAACGCGCTCGGCGGCGCCCCCGGCGTCTACTCGGCGCGCTTCGCCGGCGAACCGAAGTCGGACGCCCGCAACAACGAGAAACTGGTCGCCGACCTCGCCAAGCACGCCGACAAGTCGGCCTATTACTACTGCGTGCTGGTCTACGTGCGCCATGCCGACGATCCGCAGCCCGTGATCGCCGACGGCCAGTGGCACGGCGAGATCATCGACACGGCACGCGGCGCCAACGGCTTCGGCTACGACCCGCATTTCCTGATTCCCTCGCTCGGCAAGACCACCGCCGAACTCGAGCCGAGCGTGAAGAACGCCCATTCGCACCGCGGCCAGGCCCTGCGTGCATTGGTAGAAAAACTGACACTAAATAAATGATCCCGATTAAAGTCGCAGGCCCGATGCCAGGGGAGCCGCGCTCTCCCGCCGCCACGGCCCTGCAATACCTGCAGCCGGGTGCCCTGAACCTGACTAGCCTGCCGCCGCTGTCGCTCTACATCCACTTCCCCTGGTGCGTGCGCAAGTGCCCGTATTGCGACTTCAACTCGCACGAGGCCAAGGGCGAGCTGCCGGAAAAGGAATACCTCGACGCCGTGCGCCTCGACCTGGAGCAGTCGCTGCCCATGATCTGGGGCCGCAAGATCCACACCATCTTCATTGGCGGCGGCACGCCCAGCCTGATGTCGGCCGCCGGGCTGGATCGCCTGATGTCCGATGTGCGCACCCTGCTGCCTCTGGCGCTGGACGCCGAAATCACGATGGAAGCCAATCCCGGCACCTTCGAGGCCGAACGTTTCAAGTCTTACCGGGAGAGCGGCATCAACCGCCTGTCGATCGGCATCCAGAGCTTCAACGGCGCGCACCTGAAGGCGCTGGGCCGCATCCACGACGAAGCCGAGGCGCTGCGCGCGGTGGAGATCGCCCGCTCGACGTTTGACAACTTCAACCTCGACCTGATGTTCGCGCTGCCGGGGCAGACCCTGGCCGAGGCGCGGCGCGACCTGGACACCGCCTTGTCCTTCGCCCCGCCGCACCTGTCGATGTACCACCTGACGATGGAACCGAACACGGTGTTCGCGAAGTACCCGCCGGTCCTGCCGGACGACGATACGAGCGCCGACATGCAGGACATGATCCTGGAGGCGACGGCCGCGGCCGGCTACGAACACTACGAAGTGTCGGCCTACGCCAAGCCCGGCAAGCGCGCCCAGCACAACTTGAATTACTGGGGCTTCGGCGACTACCTCGGCATCGGCGCCGGTGCGCATTCGAAGATCTCCTTCCCGCACCGCGTGCTGCGCCAGGCACGCTACAAGCAGCCGGCTTCCTTCATCGAGGCGGCCAGGCGCGGCAACCCGGTGCAGGAAGAGCACGAGATCGCGCGCGCCGACATGGGTTTCGAGTTCATGCTCAATGCCCTGCGCCTGACGGAAGGCTTCGATCCGAACCTGTTCGGCGAACGCACCGGCATGAGCATCAGCGCCATCGCCAGGGCACTGGACGAGGCGGAAGGCAAGGGCTTGCTCTACCGCGACCACAAGCTCATCAAGCCGACCGAGTTCGGGCAGCGTTTCCTGAACGACCTGCAGGAGATGTTCCTCGCCGGCTGACGGATGATATGCGGCCCCTGGAGGTTGTAGGGTGGACGGCTATGCCGTCCGCGCGTCCAACTCCCGGACACGCAGCGGCAACGCATACCGAAGCTGAGCGCGCGGAGTGATCTGGTCCAGTGGACCAGATCACAAAAAGCCGTCCACCCTACGTGCGCGCAGCACCCGCCAGCGACTCCATGGTCCGCGCCAGTCCCGTGACCACCCGCGCCATGCTCGCGTAGTCCAGCTTGTCCGGCGTATCCTCGGCCGTATGGTAGTAGGGGTAGCGCATGAAAGCGGTGTCGGTGATCATCAGGGCAGGGTAGCCGTGCCGGTTGTAGGATGAATGGTCCGACAGGGTCACGCCCATCACGTGGGCCGGTGCCGCCAGGCCCTCGGCCGGAAAGTCCGACCCTGCCTTGAACGCGGCCAGCGCCTGGCGCACCAGGGCCGAGGATTCGAGCGTGCCGACGAAGGCGATGAAGTTGCCGGTGCTCGGATAGTGCTTCTCCAGCCCCGGCGGCAGCTTCTGGCTGTTCTGCGCCTGCGAATACCAGCCGATCGTCTCCAGGATCAATGCCCCTTCCACATGGTGCCCGTGCTTCTTCAGGTCGCGGGCGTGCTGCATGCTGCCCATCTCCTCGCCCATGAACCAGGGCGGTTCCTCGTTCACGAAGAAGACGAACTTCACTTCGGTGCCGCGGCTCGGCTGCATGGTCTTGAGCAGGCGCGCCAGTTCGAGCACGGCGGCGGTGCCGCTGCCGTTGTCGTTGGCGCCCGGTGCGCCGCGCGCCGAATCGTAGTGGGCGCCGACGATGAAGATGCGCTCAGGCTTCGCGCCCGGCGCGGTGTTCGACACCGAGACCTCGATGTTGCGCACCCGCTGGCCGCCGGCCTCGTATTCCTGGCGGCGCAGGCTGTAGCCGTAGCCTTCCAGCGTGGTTTCGATGTGGCGCGCGGCCTGCTCGAGCGCGCGCGGCGTGGCGGTATTGTGTTCCTTCGCGGCGATGGCCTCGACGTGCGTGCGCAGGCGGGCGGACAAATCCGGCGTAGGGGCGGCGGAGTCGGTTTCCAGGGTCAGCGTCGCCAGTGCGATCGCAAGCAGGATCGCGATGAGGATTTTCCAGTGTGAGCGGGCGAATTTGCGCATGGCAGTCGGGCGGCGAGCCCCCAAGCGGTCATGGCTCCAGTGTAGCCATTTGCGCAAACCGGCAGCGCTTCAATTCCGCGCTTCAATTCAAACCATCGGGGTCCAAACCATCGGGGTCAGGTCTGACAATCGGACACGGGCTGAGCAATACAGCAAGCTAATGCTCGAGTTCGTGTCCGAATGTCAGACCT
>NZ_JBKBOV010000005.1:29191-172546 GCF_046293535.1 Massilia sp.
AACCCTGGGGGGTCTGGCCTCACACTCTCACCCGGGCTCATAAATACACCACCCTACTGCCCCTGTGGGTGTCCTATTTACACACCTGACCCCGGGCGTACCGGGCGAAAAAAAATCGGGCCGCGAAGGCCCGATCTTGAATGACGCAGGAAGCGTTCAGCGCGCCGCCACCGGCGCGGCCGGCTCGGTCCAGCCGCCGCCCAGCACGCTGTACAGCGTGACCTGGTTCTGCAGGCGCTGCAGGTTGGCCTGCACCGCCGCCTGCTGGGCCTGGAACAGCGCGCGCTGGGCGTCGAGCAGCTCGAGGTAGCTGGCCGCGCCGTTACGGTAGCGCAGGTCGGCCAGGTTGAAGCGGTCGGCTTCCGCCTCGGCCACGGCGCGTTGCGCACGCAGCTGCTCGCTGAAGGTCGACTGCCCCGCTAGTGCGTCCGCCACTTCGCGGAATGCGGTCTGGATCGAGCGCTCGTACTGCGCCACCGCGATGTCGCGTCCGGCGCGGGCCGAACCCAGCACCGCAGTATTGCGGCCGTAGTCGAAGATCGGCAGGATCGCCTGCGGCGCGAAGCTCCAGCCGTAGGTGCCGGATTTGAACAGGCCCGACAGTTCAGTGCTGGCGCTGCCCACGCTGCCCGTCAGGGTGATGCGCGGGAAGAAGTTGGCGCGCGCCGCGCCGATGTTGGCGTTGGCTGCGATCAGCTGCTGCTCGGCCGCGCGGATGTCCGGGCGGTTGGCCAGCAGGTCCGAGGGCAGCCCGGCCGGCAGGTCGGGCAGTTCGGTCGAGGCCAGGGTGGCGCCGGCGGCCGCGGTCGGCGGTACCGGGGTGCCCACCAGCAGCGTGAGCAGGTTCAGGCTCTGGGCGCGCTGGCGCTGCTGCGCCGCGAGCGTGGCGAGCGCGGTTTCCACCAGCGAGCGCGCCTGCTGCAGCTCGAAGCGCGAGGCCACGCCGTTGTCGAAACGCAGCTGGGTCAGGCGCAACGATTCCTGGCGCGTGCCCAGGGTCTGCTGGGTGATCCCCAGCAGCTCCTCGTCGGCCAGCAGCTGCAGGTAAACGTTGGCCACCGACGAGATCAGGCTGATCTGGGCCGACTTGCGCGCCTCTTCGGTTGCCAGGAACTGCGCCAGCGCCGCTTCCGACAGGTTGCGCACGCGGCCGAACAGGTCCAGCTCGAAGGCGGACACCGAGAAGCCCGACTGGTACAGGCTGTTGATCGGCTGGTCTTCGCCGGTGGTCTGGCGTTGGCCGCTGACACCCAGACCCACGGTCGGCAGGCGGTCGGCGCGGCTGATGCGGTACTGCGCCCTGGCCTGCTCGATGTTGGCGATCGAGACGCGCAGGTCGCGGTTGTTCACCAGCGCCTGCTCGATCAGGCCGCGCAGGCGCGCGTCGGGGAAGAAGCGCTGCCACGCGATGCTGGCGGGCGCCTCGTCCGCCACCTGGGCGGCCGGGGCGCTGGCCGGCTTCGGCAATTCAGGGAAGGCTCCGGCCACCGGCGCTTGCGGCCGCTCGTACTTCGGCGCCAGCGACATGCAGCCTGCCAGCATCATCGCGAAGGCCAGCGGAGTCAGTTTTTTCATTGTGTGGATCATGGTTGTTTTCCTTCGACGACCGTGGCCGCGTCAGCATGCTGCGCGTACTTGTTCTCCTGGCGCTTGCTGCCCTTGAACAGCTTGCGCACCACGACGAAGAACAGCGGCACGAACAGCACGCCCAGGGTGGAAGCCGTAATCATACCGCCCATCACGCCGGTACCGATGGCGCGCTGCGATGCCGAGCCGGCGCCGCCCGCGATCACCAGCGGCAGCACGCCGAGGATGAAGGCCAGCGAGGTCATGATGATCGGACGGAAGCGCAGGTGCGCCGCCTCGATCGCCGCTTCCATCGGCGACTTGCCCTGCGCCTGCAGGTCTTTTGCGAACTCGATGATCAGGACCGCGTTCTTCGCCGCCAGGCCGACGATGGTCACCAGGCCGATCTTGAAGTACACGTCGTTCGGGTAACCGCGCATCATCGCCGCCAGCACAGCGCCCAGGATACCGAAAGGCACCACCAGCAGCACCGACACCGGGATCGACCAGCTTTCATACAGCGCCGCCAGGGCCAGGAAGATCGCCAGCAGCGAGAAGGCCATCAGGATGCCCATGGTACCGGCGGAGAGCTGTTCCTCGCGCGACTGGCCGGTCCACTCGAACGCGAAGCCCGCCGGCAGTTGGCCCGCCAGGCGCTCCATCTCGGCCAGCGCGTCGCCGGTCGAATAGCCCGGCTTGGCGTCGCCCGAGATGCTCATCGCCGGGTAGCCGTTGTAGCGCAGGGTCTGCATCGGACCGGTCACCCAGCGGGTGGTGGCGAACGCGGACAGCGGCACCGGCTGTCCCTGGACGTTGAGCGCGTTGATGCGCAGCAGGTCGTCCGGCTGCATGCGGTCCTTGGCGTCGGCCTGCACCACGACGCGCTGCAGGCGGCCGGCGTTCGGGAAGTCGTTCACGTAGCTCGATCCCAGCGAGGTCGAGATCGCGGTGTTGATCGCGTCGAAGGTGACGCCCAGCGCCAGCGCCTTGTCGCGGTCGATGTCCAGGCGAACCTGCGGCGCGTCTTCCAGGCCTTCCGGACGCACGCCGGCCAGGACCGGGCTCTGCGCGGCCATGCCGAGCAGCTGGTTGCGGGCCGCCAGCAGGGCCTCGTGACCGTTGCCGCCGCGGTCCTGCAGGCGGAAGCTGAAGCCGGTGCCGCGGCCCAGTTCGGGAATCGGCGGCGGCGACAGCGCGAAGATGAAGGCGTCGCGGATGCCCGACAGGCCGCCGATGATGCGGTTGGCCACCGACTGGGCATCCGAACCGTCGGCCTTGCGCTCGTCCCAGTCCTTCAGCGGGATGAAGGCCAGCGCCATGTTCTGGCCGGCGCCCGAGAACGAGAAGCCCAGCACGCTGACCATGTTGGCCACTTCCGGCTGCTTCATGATGAAGTTCTCGGCAGTGGTCATCACTTCGCTGGTGCGCTCCAGCGTCGCGCCCGGCGGCAGCTGGATGTTGGCGATCACGTAGCCCTGGTCTTCGTTCGGCAGGAAGGAATTCGGCATGCGGGTGAAGAACAGCGTCACCAGGCCGCAGACCAGCACGAAGGCGATCAGCCCGCGGCCGGAATTGCGGATCAGCTTGCCGACCCAGCCTTCATAGCCCTTGGCGGTGGCGCCGAACTTGCGGTTGAACCAGCCGAAGAAGCCGCGCTTCTCGTGGTGGTGGCCCGCTTCAACCGGTTTCAGGAAGTGCGCGCACAGTGCCGGCGTCAGCGACAGCGCCAGGAAAGCCGAGAAGGCGATCGAGGACACCATGACGACCGAGAACTGGCGGTAGATGTTGCCCACCGCGCCGCCGAAGAAGGCCAGCGGCACGAACACCGACATCAGGACCACGGTCACGCCGATGATGGCGCCGGAGATCTGGCCCATGGCCTTGCGGGTCGCTTCAAGCGGCGGCAGACCCTCTTCGGACATGATGCGCTCGACGTTCTCGACGACCACGATGGCGTCGTCGACCACGATACCGATCACCAGCACCATGCCGAACATGGTCAGCACGTTGATCGAGTAGCCCAGCGCCAGCAGCGTGCCGAGCGAACCCAGCAGGGCGACCGGCACCACGATGGTCGGAATGATCGTGTAGCGGAAGTTTTGCAGGAACAGGTACATCACCAGGAACACCAGCACCAGCGCTTCGACCAGGGTATGCAGCACCTGCTCGATCGAGATGTCGATGAACTTCGAGCTGTCGAAGGGCACGGTGGCCTTCACGCCGGGCGGGAAGAACTTCGACAGTTCGTCCACGCGCGCCTTCACCAGGCGCGCGGTTTCCAGCGCATTGCCGGACGGCGCCAGCTGCACGCCGATACCGGTGGACGGCTTGCCGTTCAGGCGCGCCGAAGTGCCATAGGCCTGGGCGCCGATCTCGATGCGGGCCACGTCCTTCAGGCGCACGGTCGAGCCATCCGGATTTGCGCGCAGCACGATGTTGCCGAACTGTTCGACGGTGGAGAGCTGGCCGGTGACGACCACGGTCGCGGTGATTTCCTGGCCTTTCGCCAGCGGCAGTTCGCCGATGGTGCCCGAGGCCACCTGGGCGTTCTGGCTGCGGATCGCGTTGTTGACGTCGGCCGGGGACAGGCGGAAGCCCACCAGCTTGGCCGGGTCGATCCAGACGCGCATGGCGCGCTCGGTACCGAACAGCTGCGCGGTGCCGACGCCCTTGATGCGCTGGATTTCAGGCAGGACCGTGCGCGAGGCGTAGTCGCCCAGCGCGATCGGGTCCCACTTCGGATCGTCCGACGAGAGGATGGTAAACAGCAGGAAGTTCGCGCGCACCTTGTCGACGCGCACGCCCTGCTGGTTCACCGCCGCCGGCAGGCGCGGGGCCGCGCGCGACAGGCGGTTCTGCACGTCCACCTGGGCAAGCTCGGGGTCGGTGCCGGTTTCAAAGGTCAGGGTGATCGAGCCGCTGCCGTTGGCGGTGCTGCTCGATTCCATGTAGACGAGGCCCGGCGAACCGTTCATCTCGCGTTCGATGACGGAGATGACCGAGTCTTCCAGGGTCTGTGCGGAGGCGCCCGGGTAGGCGGCATTGATCACGATCGATGGCGGAGCCACGTTCGGATACTGAGCAACCGGCAGCTGGGTGATCGAGACCGCGCCGATCACCATGATGAACAGCGCGATCACCCACGCGAAAATTGGGCGGTCAATGAAGAAACGTGCCATGAATTAGTCCTGTTCTTTTCCTGCAGCAGCTCAGTTACGCGTCGAGGCGGCTGCCGGCGCGGCGCCGGCGGTGGAACCCGACGGGGCCGAAGCAGGCATCTGGCGCGCGTTGTCGGCAGCGGCCTGGCCGGCATTGGCGGTGGCCGGCGCCGGCGCCGGCGCTGCGGCGCTTGCCGCTGCCGACGCAGCCTGCCATGGCACTGCCTTGACCGGCGTGCCCGGCGGCAGCATCTGCAGCTTCTGGAAGCCGTCGACCATCACGCGTTCGCCTTCCTTCAGGCCGTCGGTGACGATCCAGTTGGAACCCTGCTGCGAGCCGATCTTGACGACGCGCTGGGCCGGCTTGTTGTCCGCGCCGACGACCATCAGGGTGTCGCCCTGCTGGCCGCCGCGGGTGACGGCCTGCTGCGGCACCACGATGCCGTTCGGGATTTCGGCCTGGGCCAGGCGTACGCGCACGTACTGGCCCGGGAGCAGGGCGTTGTCGGGGTTGGCCACGGTCGCGCGCAGGGTGACCTGGCCGGTGCTCGGGTCGACGGTGATGTCCGAGAACTGCAGGCGGCCCTTGTTCGCCATTTCGGTGCCGTCGTCGAGGATCACGCTGACCGATGCGTCCTTGGCGTTATTGCCGGCCTGCTTGCGCAGGCGCTGCAGTTCGCTGGCCGACTGGGTGATGTTCAGGTACATCGTGTCGGTCTGCTGGATCAGCGCCAGCTCGGTCGCCTGGGCCGCCGACACCAGCGCGCCCTCGGTGACCAGCGCGCGGCCGATGCGGCCCGAAATCGGCGCGTAGACGTTGGCATAGCTGGAGTTGATCTGGGCGATGCGCACCTGGGCGCGGGCCGCCGCCAGGGCCGCTTCCGCCTGCTTCTGGGCGGCGACGGCGTTGGTGTATTCCTGCTTGCTGATGGCGTTGGCTTCGACCAGCGGCTTGTAGCGCTCGGCCTGGGCAGTGGCCTGGTTCAGGGTTGCCTGGGCGCTGCCGACGTCGGCCTGGGCCGCCGCCAGGCGCGCCTGGTAGGGCGCCGGGTCGATCTGGAACAGCGACTGGCCTTGCTTGACGATGCTGCCTTCGGTAAACAGGCGCTTGAGCACCACGCCGTCGACCCGCGCGCGGACCTGGGCGGTACGCACGGGTTCGGCGCGCGCCGGCAGTTCGGTCAGCAGCGCCACGGGTTCGTATTTGGTGGTGATGACGCCGACTTCCGGCGCCGGCATGCCACCGCCCGGCCCGCCGGCCGCCGGAGCATCTTTCTTGCCGCAGCCCGATAACAGGGCAATGGCCACCAGCGTGCCTGCGGCAATGCGGGTCAGGGAGTGGGAGGAGTGGTCTGAGCGCATTACGTGTGCTTCCTTCTCATTGTTGTTTCGATATCCGGCGCTCACCTTTCGATCACGCAGGAATTGTCACTGGATTTTACGGACAGTTTTATATACTATCACGGCTGTATGTTTATTGCTGGAGAGCCCCTTCTAATGGGAGGGCACAAAAAAATGGCACGTAAAACCAAGGCGGAAGCTGCGGCGACCCGCGACAGCATCCTGGATGCTGCTGAAAGATTGTTCGCTGAACAAGGCGTTTCAAGAACGACTTTACAGCATATTGCAAGTGCTGCGGGCGTGACGCGCGGTGCGATTTACTGGCATTTCCTGGACAAAGCCGCGCTGTTCAACGCCATGTTCGATCGCGCGAAACTGCCGATGGACGAAGCCTTGCAGCAGCTCGACAACGACCGTGACGTCACGGATCCGCTGCAATGCCTGCGCGACGACATGATGACGGTGCTGCGCATCGTGGTCGAGGACGAGAAGGCGCGCCGCGTGTTCGAGATCGCCACCCTGAAGACGGAATTCATCGACGAGGTGGATGCGGTGCGCGCGCGCCGGCGCGAGTCGATCGCCCTGTGGCAGGAGCGGATGGAAGGCCAGCTGAAACAGGCGCAGGAGAAGGGCATGCTGCGGCCGGGCGTCTCGACGCTGGCGGCTGCCCAGGGCGGCTGGATCCTGGTCGACGGCCTGATCCGCAACTGGATCTTCGAGCCGACCCTGTTCGACCTGCGGGAACTGGGCGGGACGGTGATCGATACCTACCTGGCCGGACTGCGGGTTTCGTAGGGTGGACGGCTCTGCCGTCCGCGCGTTCAACCTACTGCTGAATGCCCGTGCCGCGTCAATTCATATGTGATTTGGACGCGCGGTCGGCGAAAGCCGACCACCCTACAAAAAACGCGCTCTTGAGAGCGCGTTTTCTTTTTACTTCAGCAGTTCTTCGATCATCTTCTTCAGCTTGATCGAATCCGCCACGAAGGCGCGGATGCCTTCGGCCAGTTTCTCGGTCCCCATCGCGTCTTCGTTCAGCATGAAGCGGAAGCTCTTCTCGTCGATCGCGATCTTCTGGATGTCGGCATTGGCGTCCGCCACCAGCTTGCGCTCGACCGGCGCATCGGTGTCGGCCAGCTTCTGCAGCAGGTCCGGCGAGATGGTCAGGAGGTCGCAGCCGGCCAGCTCCAGGATCTGCGAGGTGTTGCGGAAGCTCGCGCCCATCACTTCGGTCTGGTAGCCGAACTTGCGGTAGTACTGGTAGATGCGCTTGACCGACTGTACGCCCGGATCGTCTGCGCCGGTGTAGTCGGTGCCGGTCGACTTCTTGTACCAGTCGTAGATGCGGCCGACAAAGGGCGAGATCAGCTTGACGCCGGCTTCGGCGCAGGCGACGGCCTGGCACAGCGAGAACAGCAGGGTCAGGTTGCAGTGGATGCCTTCCTTTTCCAGGATCTCGGCGGCGCGGATGCCTTCCCAGGTCGAGGCGATCTTGATCAGGACGCGCTCGCGCGACACGCCGGCCTTTTCGTACAGGGCGATCAGCTCGCGGCCCTTGGCGACGGTGGCGTCGGTATCAAACGAAAGGGCGGCATCGATCTCGGTCGAGACACGGCCCGGCACGTACTTCAGGATCTCGACGCCGAAGGCGATCAGGAGGCTGTCGACGATGGCGTCGACCGACGCGCCGTTGGCATCGGCGACGGCCTTTTCCAGCAGCGGACGGTATTCCGGCTTCTGCACAGCCTTCAGGATCAGCGACGGGTTGGTGGTCGCATCCTGCGGCGCATAGGCCTTGATCGACTGGAAGTCGCCGGTGTCGGCGACGACGGTGGTGTACTGCTTGAGTTGTTCGAGTTGGTTCATGTTTGGGATCTCGATGTTGATCAGTGAAACTGGGATTCTGTTGTTGCGGCTTCGGTCAGGAAATTGGATTCCCGCCTGCGCGGGAACGACGTGCTCACGAAGCGTGTACCAAAAACCGTCATTCCCGCGAAGGCGGGAATCCAGGTTCAACAAACTAAACGAAGTCGGTGCCGTCCATGAAAGCGGCGAGCATGCGCTCCAGTCCTTCACGGTCTTCGTCGGAGAAGCGGTTGAGCGATGGGCTGTCGATGTCGAACACGCCGACGACCTCGCCGTTCTTGATCAGCGGGATCACGATTTCCGAGTTCGAGGCCGAATCGCAGGCGATGTGGCCCGGGAAGGCATGCACGTCCGGCACCACGATGGTCTTGCGCTCGGCGGCGGCGGTGCCGCAGACGCCACGGCCGAAGGGAATGCGGGCGCAGGCCGGCTTGCCCTGGAAGGCGCCGACCAGCAGGTCCTTGCCATCGCCCTTGCGCGCCGGAACGGTGAAATAGAAGCCGGCCCAGTTCAGGTCGGCCAGGGTGTCGTAGACGAGCGCGGAAAACTGCGCGGCGTTCGCCATCAGGTTGCGTTCGCCTTCGAGGACGCTCTCGACCTGACGCTCCAGCAGGGGATAGTCGGGACGGGAGCTGCGTTCGGGATTGATGTGCATTGGCGTGGACCCGCAGTGCTATGGAAAGCGGGTATTTTACACCTGTGGTGGGTTACGCGCGTTCGTGGTCCCTCGGCAAAACTTGGGCCCCGGCCTGCGCCGGGGCGACGGTATCTGGGCTGGCGACTTCGAAACGTCGTACCGGCGAAGGCCGGTACCCAGGTTCATATGCCCAGCGCTAGCCGATGAAGGAATCGAACTGCATGTCGAATTCCTGCAGCGCCTTCTGCGCATTCTGCATCTTCTTGCGGAACTCCGGCCCGCGCTGCAGCGCCAGCCCCACGGCCAGCACGTCGATCACCACCAGGTAGGCCAGGCGCGCCGAGATCGGCGTGTAGGGGTCGATTGCGAACACCAGGTCGATCGGGATGAACAGGGTCGCGATTTCCGCCAGCGGCGTGCCGGATGGCGCCAGCACGATCACGTCGGCGCCGCCGCGGCGCGCCAGCTTGGCCGAGCGCGTCAGGGCCGGGTTGTTGCCGCGCTGCGAAATCGCCACCACCGCATCGCCCTCGCGCAGCAGGGCCGCGGCGATCGAGTGGATCGCCGGATCGGTGTAGGCCACCGTCGGCACGCCCGAGCGGAAGAACTTGTGCTGGGCGTCGGCGGCGACAAAACCCGACGAGCCCTGGCCGTAGAACTCGATCTTGTTGGCGCGCGACAGGATATCGAGCGCCTTCTGGACCAGTTCCGGCTTGAGGTTGTTGCGCAGGTCCAGCAGGGTGTTGATCGAACGGCTGCAGATCTTGTTCACCAGGTCGGCCGCCAGGTCGTCCGGCGCCGGCTGCTCGTTCGCGCCCGGCAGGGCCAGCGCCAGGCCTTGCGCCAGCTTGAGCTTGAACTCGTGCCAGCCGTCGTAGCCGAGGGTACGGCAGAAGCGCACCACGGTCGGTTCCGACACCTGGGCGCTCTTGGCCAGGGCCGTGATGTTCTGGCTGACCGTGCTGGACGGCGCGGCCAGCACGGCGAGCGCCACCTTGCGCTCGGATTTCGAGAGCGAGTCGAGCTGGGTGCGGATGGAATCGAGCAGCATGGTCTTGTGGTCCGATCAGTCTTCCGGAAGGACTTCTTCGCGCCACTGCAGGCCGTCGCGCCCGATCAGCGCGCTCGCGGCGGCAGGGCCCCAGGTGCCGGAAGTGTAGGGCACCGGTGAGCTGTCGTTCTGTTCCCAGTATTCCAGGATCGGTTCGACCCATTCCCAGGCCGCTTCCAGCTCGTCGCCGCGCATGAACAGGGTCAGCTGGCCGCGCAGCACGTCGACCAGCAGGCGCTCGTAGGCTTCCATGCGCGGGCTGGTGAACTGCTCGCGGAAGTCGAGTTCGAGCTCGGCCTGCTTCAGGCGCATCGAGTCGCCCGGGGTCTTGGCCATCAGGTTCATCGACAGGCCTTCGTCCGGCTGCAGGCGGATCACCAGGCTGTTCGGCTGGAAGCTCGAGGTCGGCTGGTTGAAGATCGAATGCGGGATCTGCTTGAAGCGCACCACGATCTCGGCCAGGCGGTCGGCCATGCGCTTGCCGGTGCGCAGGTAGAAGGGCACGCCGGCCCAGCGCCAGGTGTCGATCTCGGCCTTCATGGCGACGAAGGTCTCGGTCTTCGAGCCCTTTGGCGCTTCCGGCTCCTCGCGGTAGCCCGGCACCGCCTGGCCGTCGATGTGGCCGGAGCGGTACTGGCCGCGCACGATGTTCTGCGCCAGCGTGGTCGGGGTGAAGCGCTTCAGCGAACGCAGCACCTGCAGCTTGGCGTCGCGCACGGCGTCCGGCGCGATCGAGGTGGGCGGCTCCATCGCCACGATGCACAGCAGCTGCAGCAGGTGGTTCTGCAGCATGTCGCGCAGGGCGCCCGAGGTGTCGTAGTAGCCCAGGCGGTTGCCCACGCCGATCTTCTCGGCGATGGTGATCTGCACGTCCGAGATCCATTCGCGGCGCCACAGCGGCTCGAACAGGATGTTGCCGAAGCGCAGGGCCAGCAGGTTCTGCACGGTCTCCTTGCCCAGGTAGTGGTCGATCCGGTAGATCTGCGACTCGGCAAAGACCTTGCCGACGTCGAGGTTGATCCGCTTGGCCGAAGCCAGGTCGCGTCCCAGAGGCTTTTCCAGCACCACGCGCGAGTTCGGCGAGACCAGCTTCGTCTCGGCCAGGTTGTCGCAGATGGTCGCGAACAGATGCGGCGGCGTCGCGAGGTAGTAGACGCGGGTCAGCGCTTCGTCCTTGCGCAGGGCCTCGACCAGGGGGGCGAAGGTGGACACGTCGGTGGCGTTCAGCGCCACGTAGACGATGCGCTTGAGGAAGCGGGCCCAGGTCTCGTCCTGCGGCGTTTCCTTGATATGCGGCTTCGAGTTCTTCTCGATGAACTGCAGGAAGTCTTCCTGCGAGAAGTCGTCGCGGCCCACGCAGATGATGCGGGCGGTGTCGGGCAGGTCGTTGCAGACGTCGCGCGCATACATCGCGGGAAGCAGCTTGCGCATCGCAAGGTCGCCGCTGCCGCCAAAGAAAACGAGGTCGAAATCGGAAAGAGCCATGGGAATGTCTGGAAGGAGTGATCAGCGATGTGTAAATTTACTACACGAATATTCGCTTAGCAAGAAAATCTACTACGGAAAGGCCCGTAGGGTGGGCGGCTGCACTGCTGTCTGTGAGCAGTGCAGCCGCATATGCCGCCCACGCGGTGATTGTTAGCAGCAAGATCATCCGGTACGGGATCGGCGCCGCCAACGATCACCGCGTGGGCGGCGCAAGCGCTATCGGCAAATCCACGGGCCCGGTAGAGCCGCCCACCCTACGAATCAGCGGTGGACGTATTCCGGCTCTTCGCGCCCCGCCACGTCGACCCGGATCGACAGCAGCTTGCCGCTGAGCGGATAGCGCGCCAGCTCCTCGGCCGAGCGGCCATGGCTGGCGCTGGTGATGTAGAGCGTGCGCAGGCCGGGGCCGCCGAAGGCCACCGAGGTCGGGCAGCGCACCGGCAGTGCGATCTCGCGCAGGATTTCGCCCGAGGGCGCGATGCGCAGCACGCGCCCGCCTTCGAACATCGCGACCCAGTAGGCGCCTTCGCTGTCGACCGTCGCGCCGTCCGGGCGGCCGCCGTAGTCCGGCGCGGATTTGTCGGCCGAGAAGGTCTTGATCGTGCGCCCATTGGCATGCGCGCCGGTGGCCGGATCGTAGTCGTAGCAGTCGATCCGGTGCGTGGTGGTGTCGGCATGGAACATCGTGCGGCCATCCAGGCTCCAGGCCAGGCCGTTCGAGTTGGTCATGCCGCCAGCCCAAGCGCGGCGCAGCAGGCCGCGCTCGAGCACGTACATCTCGGCCGCCGGCTTGTCGCGCGGCTCGTACATGGTGCCGATCCAGAAGCGGCCCGCCGGGTCCACGCGGCCGTCGTTGAAACGGACGATCGCCGGGTCGTAGGGCGCATCGGCGACCGGGGTTTCCTTGCCGCTGGTCGTGTTCAGGCAGATCAGGCCCGAGCGCAGCGAGACGATGAGGTTGTTGTCGCCGTCGATCGCCAGCGCCGAGGGCTCCGAGCCCATCTTCCAGTAAGAGTACTTGCCGCTGGCCGGATGCACGCGGTTGACCGTGTAACCGTTGATGTCCACCCAGTACAGCGCCGACTCGACCTCGTGCCAGGTCGCCGCTTCGCCCACCAGCATCGGGGCGTCGTGTACCACTTCGAATTTATCGCTTGCCATGTATTGTCGTGATCAGGTTCAGAACGCGGCCTTGGCGCGGGCGATCAGGCCGTTGGTAGAGCTGTCATGGTTCGCCGGTTGCGGCTCGCCCGCCAGCTCGGCTTCGATCTTCTTCGCCAGCACCTTGCCCAGCTCGACGCCCCACTGGTCGAAACTGTTGACGTTCCAGATCACCCCTTGCACGAAGGTCTTGTGCTCGTACAGCGCGATCAGGGCGCCCAGGGTGGACGGCGTCAGGCGTTCCATCAGGATGGTATTGCTCGGACGGTTGCCCGGGAAGGTCTTGTGCGGCGCCAGGCGTTCGACTTCCTCGGCGGCCAGGCCCTGCGCCTGCAGGTCGGCGCGCACCTCCTCGATGGTCTTGCCCTTCATGAAGGCTTCCGACTGGGCGAAGCAGTTCGCCAGCAGGGCCGTATGGTGATGCTCCATCTCGTGGGCCGGACGCAGGGCGGCGATGAAGTCGATCGGCGTCAGGTCGGTGCCCTGGTGCAGCAGCTGGAAGTAGGCATGCTGGCCGTTGGTGCCGGGTTCGCCCCAGATCGCCGGGCAGGTCGGGGTGTCGACCGGGTCGCCGTCGCGCGTGACGCACTTGCCGTTGCTCTCCATGTCGAGCTGCTGCAGGTAGGCCGGGAAGCGGTTCAGGTCCTGGTGGTAGGGCGCGATCGTGACCGAGTGCGCATCGAGGAACTCGCGGTTCCAGAAACCGACCAGGGCCAGCAGCATCGGCATGTTCCGCTCGACCGGCGCGGTGCGGAAATGCTCGTCCATGTCATGGGCGCCGGCCAGGAAGTCGGCAAAGTAACCGTAACCCACCGCCAGCGCCACCGACAGGCCGATCGCCGACCACACCGAATAGCGCCCGCCCACCCAGTCCCAGAAGGGGAACATGTTGGCCGGGTCGATGCCGAAGGTCTTGATCGCTTCGACATTTGTCGAAACGGCGACGAAGTGCTTCGCCAGCGCAGAATCAGCCGACTCAGCGGGCGCGCGCTCGAGGAACCAGTTGCGCGCGGTCTGCGCGTTCATCATGGTCTCGGCGGTGGTGAAGGTCTTCGAGGCGACGATGAACAGCGTGGTTTCCGGATCGACCTGGGACAGGGCGGCGTCCATGTCGTGGCCGTCCACGTTCGACACGAAGTGCATGCGCAGGCGCGGATGGGTGTAGTGGCGCAGTGCCAGCACGACCATCTTCGGGCCCAGGTCCGAGCCGCCGATGCCGATGTTGACGATGTCCGTGATCGGCTTGCCGGTATGGCCCAGCCATTCGCCGCTGCGCACGGCATCGGTGAAGGTCCGGATGCGGTCGAGCACGGCGTGAACCTCGGCGTTCACGTCCTGGCCGTCGACCACCAGCTGGCTGCCGCGCGGGGCGCGCAGGGCGGTGTGGAGGACGGCGCGGTTCTCGGTGTTGTTGATGCGTTCGCCCGCGAACATCGCGTCGCGGCGCGCTTCCACGCCGCGCTCGCGCGCCAGCGCCGCCAGCAGTTCAAGCGTGCGCCCGTCGAGGCGATTTTTTGAATAGTCTAGGAACAGCCCTGCCGCCTCGACGGACATGCGCTCGAAGCGCTGAGGGTCGGCGGCGAAGAGCTCGCGCATCTGCCAGTCTTCGGCATCTTGAGCATGGTTTTCGAGGGCCTGGAAGCTGGCGGTGCTGGTGAGGGTTGGCTGGCGCATAAGGTCAGTGTCGATGGCACAATGTTGTCAATAGCAGATTAGCGAATAATACAGGATGCGTGCGTAAATTCACTACATAAATACCGTAGGGTGGACGGCTTCGCCGTCCGCGCGTTCAACAATCGATTGCGCTTCTGGCATGTATTTTCAATAGGCAAAGGGGATTTGAACGCGCGGACGGCAGAGCCGTCCACCCTACGAGAGCCGGCTTCGGAGGTGATTCCATCCGGCCAAGTTGGCAAAGTCCCTACCCCTGCACCCCTTCCCAATCTGTAGTAAAATTTCAGATACCCAATTTACGAAGGAACGATCATGGCGCTGCACCCCGTAGTCGAACAGGTAACGAACCGGATCATCAAGCGAAGCCGTCCCTCGCGTGCGGCCTACCTCGCGCACATGGAAGCGGCCCGGGTGCAGGGCGTGCAGCGCGGGGCATTGTCGTGCACCAACCTGGCGCACGGCTTCGCCGCCTTCCCGGCCAACGACAAGCTCAAGCTCAAGGAGTACAAGAAGCCGTCGGTGGCGATCGTCTCGTCCTATAACGACATGCTGTCTGCGCACCAGCCCTTCGAGTATTTCCCGAAGGTGATCAAGGACGCCGTGCGCGAAGTCGACGCCGTGGCCCAGTTCGCGGGCGGCGTGCCGGCCATGTGCGACGGCGTGACCCAGGGCCAGCCGGGCATGGAACTGTCGCTGTTCTCGCGCGACACCATCGCCATGGCGACCGCGGTAGCGATGTCGCACAACATGTTCGACTCGGCCCTGTACCTCGGCATCTGCGACAAGATCGTGCCGGGCCTCTTGATCGGCGCGCTGCACTTCGGCCACATCCCGGGCATCTTCGTGCCGGGCGGCCCCATGACCACCGGTATCTCGAACAAGGAAAAGGCGGCCATCCGCCAGCGCTACGCCAAGGGCGAAGCCACCCGCGAGGAACTGCTGGAAGGCGAATCGGCCTCCTACCACGGCGCCGGCACCTGCACCTTCTACGGCACCGCCAACAGCAACCAGATGCTGATGGAGATGATGGGCCTGCACATGCCGGGCGCCGCCTTCATCACGCCGGGCACCCCGCTGCGCGACGCGCTGACGAAAGCCGCCGCCCACCAGGCGGTCGCGATCTCCCAGCAGGGCGGCCAGTACATGCCGATCGGCCACATCGTCGACGAGAAGAGCATCGTCAACGCCATCGTCGCGCTGCATGCGACCGGCGGCTCGACCAACCATACGCTGCACCTGATCGCCATCGCGCGCGCCGCCGGCATCGTGGTCGACTGGAACGACTTCGACGAGCTGTCGAAAGTGGTGCCTTCGCTGACCCGCATCTACCCGAACGGCGAAGCGGACGTGAACCACTTCCAGGCCGCCGGCGGCCCCGGCTTCATCATCCGCGAACTGCTCGATGCCGGCCTGGCGCACGAAGACGTCAACACCATCCTGGGCCGCGGCCTGCGCGCGCACTGCAAGGAGCCTTTCCTGGGCGAAGACGGCAAGGTCGTGTTCCGCGACGTGCCGGAGAGAAGCGGCGACGAAGCGGTGCTGCGCCCGGCCAGCAATCCGTTCGCCAACAACGGCGGCATGGTGCTGGTGCAGGGTAACCTGGGCCGCGCGGTGATGAAGATCTCGGCGGTCAAGCCCGAGTACCACACGATCGAAGCCCCGGCCATCACCTTCGACTCGCAGGAAGACTTCATGCAGCGCTACAAGGACAAGGAGCTCGAGCGCGACTTCGTGGCCGTGATCCGCTTCCAGGGCCCGCGCGCCAACGGCATGCCGGAACTGCACGCGCTGACCCCGGCGCTGGCGAACCTGCAGGATGCCGGCTTCAAGGTGGCGATGGTGACCGACGGCCGCATGTCGGGTGCCTCCGGCAAGGTGCCGGCGGCGATCCACGTGTCGCCCGAGATCCTGGCCGGCGGCCCGCTCGGCCTGGTGCGCGACGGCGACATCATCCGCGTCGACGCCACCACCGGCACCCTGGAAGCATTGGTGACCGACACCGTGTGGGCCGCGCGCAGCATGGCCACCGCCGACCTGTCGAAGAGCCACATCGGCATGGGCCGCGAACTGTTTGCGATGTTCCGCTCCCATTCCAGCCCGGCGGAGGAGGGGGCGGCCACGTTCCCGCTGCCGTCGCCAATCGAAACCACCGTACCGCTGCACGACGGCATCCAGACCGATGAAGTCCAGCCCGGTTCCGACGAAGACTATCTCTTTAGGACGCAGAAATGAATCTACTTGAAATCATGCGCTCGGCGAGCGTGATCCCTGTCATCGCCATCGACGACCCAAGCCACGCGGTCCCGCTGGCCAAGGCCCTGGTGGCGGGCGGCATCCGCGTGCTGGAAGTGACCCTGCGCACCGAGCACGGCCTGCAGGCGATCCGCGACATGAGCGGCGTCGAAGGCGCGATCGTCGGCGTCGGCACCCTGACCCAGCCGCACGAGTTCGACGCGGCGCGCGATGCGGGCGCCGTGTTCGGCGTCTCGCCGGGCCTGACCGCGGCCATGATCGAGGCGGCCAAGAAGAGTGGCCTGCCGCTGCTGCCGGGCGTGATGACCCCGTCCGAAGTGATGGCGGCGCGCGAGCATGGCTTCAAGCAGTTGAAGCTGTTCCCGGCGGTGCCGGCGGGCGGCGTCGGCATGCTGAACGCCATCGCCGGCCCGCTACCGGACGTGACCTTCTGCCCGACCGGCGGCATCTCGATCGAGACCGCGCCGAAGTTCCTCGCCTGTAAGAACGTGGCGTGCGTGGGTGGTTCCTGGCTGACGCCGAAGGACCTGATCGCCAGCGGCGACTGGGCCGGCATCACCGAACTGGCGAAAGCGGCTTCCGCGCTGCGTGCGGGCTGAGCCTCTCATCAAGCAAAGGCCTCGCTCCCGGCCCCTGACCGGTAGCGAGATCGCGATGGCGTCGCTGCTGTTCCGCGACGCCATCGACTACAGCCGCGTCCGTATCCACAGCCGGCGCTACATGCCCTTCCAGCCGAAGAACTGCTGCATGACGCCGAACGGCAGCATGTACTTTCACTGGTCCTGCTTTCTTCCCGATTACACGCGCGGCGATCCCGGCGCCATCCACTGGTTCATGCACGAGATGGTGCACGTGTGGCAGCACCAGTTGGGGTATCCGGTGAGGTTGCGCGGCGCGGTGCGCATCGGGCTATCGTATTCCTACACGCTGCGCGAGGATGCGAGCCTGGCCGACTACAACATGGAAGCCCAGGGCGACCTGCTGGCCGACTACTTCGTGCTCAAGTTCCTGGGCAAGCCGGGCGCCATGCGCCAGGGGCGCTACCGCGGCAGCCTGGCGCTGTACGAGCGCGTGCTGGCGAATTTTCTCGCCGATCCTTCCGATAGGCGCAGCCTGCACCGCGGGCCAGCCCGCTGGCTGGTGCCGGCCGGCAAGCGGGCGAGCTGAGTTCAGGCGGCAGCCCGTTCGTAGCCCAGGGCCACGGGTGCCGGCACGCGCGCGGCGCCCGCCGGCGCCGGCGCCTTCTCGATGCCGTTCGCGCCATCGCCGATATCGAAGGCGCGCACCAGTTCGGCCAGGGCCAGGGCCTGCTCCTGCATCGAGGCCGCCGCCGCCGCGGCTTGCTCGACCAGCGCGGCGTTCTGCTGGGTCACGCCGTCCATCTGGACGATGGCGGCATTGACCTGCTCGATGCCGACCGTCTGTTCGCCGCTGGCGCCGGCGATCTCGGACATGATGTCGGTCACGCGCGCGATGCCGTCCACGATGTCCTGCATGGTGTCGCCGGCCTCGTCGACCAGGCGCCCGCCGGCGCCGACCTTGTCCACCGAATCGGCGATGAGGAGACGGATTTCCTTGGCCGCCGCCGCCGAGCGCTGCGCCAGGTTGCGCACCTCGCTTGCCACCACCGCGAAACCGCGGCCCTGTTCGCCGGCGCGCGCCGCTTCGACCGCCGCGTTCAGCGCCAGGATATTCGTCTGGAAGGCGATGCCGTCGATGACGCCGATGATGTCGGCGATCTTCTTCGAGGAGGCGCTGATCGATGCCATGGTGCTCACCACCTGCGCCACCACCTCGCCGCCGCGGGTAGCCAGCTGGGACGCCTGGCGGGCCAGCAGGTTGGCCTGCTGCGCATTGTCGGCGTTCAGGCGCACGGTGCCGGTCAGCTCTTCCATCGAGGAGGCGGTTTCCTCCAGCGACGCGGCCTGCTGCTCGGTGCGGCTCGACAAGTCGAGGTTGCCGGCCGCGATCTCCTGCGAAGCGCCGACGATGGTTTCGGTGCCGTCGCGTACCGCGCTGACGGTCTTGAGCAGGCTGGCGTTCATCGCATGCAGCGCCCCCATCAGCTCACCGATCTCGTCGCGCGATTCGACCCGGATGTCCGCGCTCAGGTCGCCCGAGGCGACGCGCCGCGCCACACGCACGGCGCCCGCCAGCGGGTGCGTGATGCTGCGCGTGAGCAGCCAGCCGAACACGGCCGCGCTGATCAGCGCGAAGGCGCCGACGCCGAGCAGGAGCCTGAATCCCGTACGCTGCAAGGCGTCGATGTCGGCCTGGACGCGTTCGGATTGCCTGGTCTGGTAGGCCACCATCTCATCCAGCGAGGCGATGTAGGCGCGCATCTGGGGAGCGACCTTGTCCTTGAAGAAGGCCTGGACCTCGGGGTGCTCGCTGCCGAGCTCGGCCTTGCGCGCGAAGCCGGCGTCGCCCAGGGCATACCAGCTGCGGTCGTTCTCGAGCGCCCGGTCCAGCAGGGCCTTGCCTTCCGGCGTATCGACCATGGCCTGCAGTTGTTCCTGCACCCGAGTCACCTTCGTGCGGGCGGTCGCGATCCGCTCGTCGTAATACTGGTCGTCGCCCGGCACGTTGCTCCTGAGTTTGGCGACGAAGCGGACGCTGTTGGCGGACACGCCTTCGAGCCAGTCCTTGGCGAGCGCCGTCTTGCGGCTGGTCTGCGCCATGACGTCCTTCGCATCGGCGATTCGTTCGAGTTGCCACAGCATGCCCGCGAGCATGACCGCCATGAGGAGAATCACCGCGGCAAAAGCGCCGCCCAGCCGGATGCCGATCTTGAGATTGTTGATTTTCATGATGCCCTAGTCAGAAAACGTTTTATTTATAGAATAAGTATTCCAGAACTTTTCTTCAAGAATAAACGTTAAAGGGCCATGCCGGCACATCGGGCATCAAATTATCTTGAACATTGTTGCATTGAGGAAACGAAAACTTGCCGATGAACTAAGTTTTCGCGGGCTGGGAGGGCTGTCGATCGCAGCAGAAGGGACGACAAGCCCGGGGGAAGAGGCCGGGCGGCTAATCTCCCCTGATCACTTCCTTGAGCGTGACAATGTCCAGTTTTCCCACGAAGGCGATCTGCGCCTTGCCTGCGCGCGCGGTGGCGGCATCGTACTTCAGGACCTGGCAGGCGCCGTCGGGAATCGTCGTGGCCGGCCGGCCATCGACCTCGATGCGCCCCGGGCCGCCCACGAAGCAGGCCCGCAGGGCGTTGTGGCCGTGGCGCCGGATCTCGCGCAGGTCGTAGCGGTAGGTGGGAATGGCGCGTTGGACGGAGGCGACTTCCTCGAGCGCCTTGCCGAACTCGGTATAGGCAAGCGTTTGCGCGGCCGGCACCCGGATCTTCCACGCCACGCTCATCTTCCCTTTTTGCGTCTGGGTGTTGAACATGATGGTGCCCAGTTCGAGCATGCCCAGCTTGACCTTCGGCAGCAGGAAGTAGCCGCCGCGGCGGACCGGCACCACCTGGTCGAGTTCGTCGCCGACGATGGCGACGGCCCAGGAATCCGGCGCGAACAGGTCTTTCTCCGCTTCGCTCTTGGCGACGAACTCGACCCGGCCCAGCAAGTCGATCACGCGCGGTTCCGGCGGCAGCAGCGATTGCAGATAGGTCTGGATGAGGAAGAAGGGCTTGTAGGGCAGGTCGCCACGGTTGGTCTTGCGATGGACGTGGACCGGGGCCTGCTCGTCCAGTCGCAGGCCCGGCGGCCCCTCCTTTCCGGGTGCCGGTTCGCGCGCAGCCACCGGGACAGCGGTACTGGCGGCAAGCGCCACCAGCGCCGCCAATGCCGCGCCAGGCCGCATGGTGGGGACGTACGACTTCTTCATGGCTACTCGTAACGCAGGCAATCCACGGGCAACAGCCGCGAAGCCCGGCGCGCCGGATAGAAACCGAAGAACACCCCCACCGCCGTGGCAAAGCCGCAGGCCACCAGCACGCCCTGGAAGGTCAGGTACACGTCGAACTTGCCGGTCGCGGTGATCGCCGCCGCGCCGGCCGCCGCGATCGCCACGCCCACCAGGCCGCCGGCCACGCAGATCACCACCGACTCGGCCAGGAACTGCAGCAGCACCGCTCCCGGCCGCGCGCCGATCGCCATGCGGATGCCGATTTCCCGGGTGCGCTCGGTCACCGACACCAGCATGATGTTCATGATGCCGATCCCGCCCACCAGCAGCGAGATCGCGCCGATCAGGCCGAGCAGCATGGCGACGCCGCCACTGATCGTGTTGGCGGTTTCCGCGAACGAGGCCATGTTCTGCACCTTGAAGTCGTCCGGGCTGTCCAGGCGAATGCGGTGGCGCGCGCGCAGGGTTTCCTTGACGTCTTCTTCCGCCTCCTTGAGCGACATGTCGGGCCGTCCCTGGGCCGCGATGTAGTGCACGTTCTGCGGGAAGGGCATCTTGATCAGGTTGGCGCTGGCCGCCGTGATCGGGATCAGCACGAATTCCGAGATGTCCGAGCCGTCGATCTGCTTGCCTTCGCCGGCCAGCACGCCGATCACCTGGAAGGCGACGTTCTCGATGCGGATGTATTGCCCGAGCGGGTCGGCCTTGTAGAAGAACTGGTCCGCCACCTTCTGGCCGATCACCACCATGCGGCTCGATGCGCGCACGTCCGCCTCGCTGAACAGGTTGCCCTGGTCGAGCTTCCAGTTGCGGATCTTGAACATGGCCGGGGTCACGCCGTGCACCTGGCTGTTCAGGCTTTCGTTGCCCGCGCTGAGCTTGAAGCTGCCCTGCAGCGCAGGCGCCGCGCCGGTCAGGCTGGGCAAGTCGTTGAGCGCCGCGGCGTCCTGGATCGACAGCGAAGGCACCGCGCCGGCGCGGGCGCGCTGGGCGGTGGTGCGGTCGCCGCCGGGGAACACGTACAGCATGTTGGTGCCGAGCTGCTGCAGTTCCTTGCCGATGAAGCGCTGCATGCTGTCGCCGATGGCCAGCAGCAGGACCACCGAGGCGATGCCGATGACGATGCCGAGCATGGTCAGGGCGGTGCGCAGGCGGTTGGCCGCCATCGAGCGGAAGGATTCGATCAGTACCTGGACGAAGTTCATGCCGGCACCTCGGGTTGATTCATGTGCGCGGCGTTCAGCTGGCGCAGGCCATCCAGCGACGGGCCGTCGTACAGCACCCGGCCATCCTTCAGGCGCACCAGCCGGTGGCTGTAGGCGGCGACGTCGGCCTCGTGGGTGACGAGCACGATGGTGATGCCACGCTCCTTGTTCAGCTCACGGAAGCTGTTCATGATGTCGTCGCTGGTCTGGGTGTCGAGGTTGCCGGTCGGTTCGTCCGCCAGCAGCAGCGGCGGATCGGTGGCCAGGGCACGGGCGATCGCCACGCGCTGCTGCTGCCCGCCGGAGAGCTGGCTCGGGGTGCGCTTGCCCAATTCGCCGAGGCCGACGCGCTCGAGTTCCTGCAGGGCGCGCGCACGCGCCTTGCCGCGGCTCCAGCCGGCGTAGATCAGCGGCAGCGCCACGTTCTCGGCCACGCTCATCCGCTTGATCAGGTTAAAGCTCTGGAACACGAAGCCGATCGCGCGGTTGCGGATGTCGGCCAGCTGGGCGCGCGACAGCGAACGGGTGTCGGCGCCGTCGAGCAGGTAGGTGCCGCCGGTGGCCTGGTCGAGGCAGCCGAGGATGTTCATCAGGGTCGACTTGCCGGAACCGGACTGGCCCATGATGGAGACGAAGTCGCCGCGCGCCACCTGCAGGTCGATCCCGTGCAGCACGCGGGTCTCGACGCTGCCGCTGACGTAGGTCTTGGTGACGCCGCGAATATCGATCAACGAAGAAGTCAGGTTCGTGCTCACATGTCCTCTTTCGGCTGCGCCAGCGTGCGCGTGACGACCTGGTCGCCCGCCTTCAGGCCGCCGGACACCACTTCGGTATAGCGGAAGTTCGACAGGCCGACGCGGATGTCGACCGGCTGCGGCTGGTTCTTCGCATCCAGGCGGTACACCTTGTACTGGCGCGCGGTCTCGCTCGCGGTGCGGAAGGCCAGGTCGTCGTCCTGGCTCGGGGCCGCGGCTTTTTGCGCCACTTGCCGGACCTTGCCGTCCTTGGCCGCCTTTTCCTGTTCCTGCTTGCGCAGCTTTTCCTGTTCCTCTTCCGGCAGCTGGAAGCGCAGGGCGGTGGTCGGGATGCGCAGCACGTTCGGGCGGTTGGCCACGACCAGGCGCACCTGGGCCGTCATGCCGGGCTTGAGCATCTCGTCCTGGTTGTCGACGTCGAGCACGACGTTGTAGGTGACGACGTTCTGTACCACGTTGGCGGCCAGGCGGAACTGGCGCATGGTGGCGTGGAATTCGCGGTCCGGGTAGGCGTCGACGACGAAGCGCGCCGGCAGGCCGTCCTTGAGGGCGCCGACGTCGGCTTCCGACACGCTGGTGTCGATCTGCATCTTGGTGAGGTCGCGCGCGATCTGGAACAGGTTCGGCGTGTTGAACGAGGCCGCCACGGTCTGGCCCAGATCGATGGTGCGCTTGATGATCACGCCGTCGATCGGCGAGCGGATCACGCTGTTGTTCAGGTCCGCGCGGGCGCGGTCGAGCTGGGCCTGGGCCAGCTGCACGTTGGCGCGGGCCACGTCCATCTCGCGCCGGCTCTGGTCGAGCGCGGTGCTGGACACGAAGCTCTGGGTGACCAGTTGCTGGTTGCGCTGGTAGTTGGCCTCGGCCAGCTTCAGGTTGGCCATGGCGGACGCGCGGCTGGCTTCGTACTGGCGGATCTGGGCGTTGAAAATGGTCGGGTCGAGCTTGAGCAGCACCTGGCCCTTGGTCACACGGTCGTTGAAGTCCGCATTGAGCTCGACCACGGTGCCGGACACCTGCGAGCCGACGTTCACCAGCGCGACCGGGTTGATGGTCCCGGTGGCGGTGACGGTCTGGTTGATGGCGCCCACGTCCACTTGCGCGGTGCGGTACTTCGAGGGCGGCACTTTCGGCTCGCCCTTGGGCATCCACCATGCGGCGGCCGCGCCGCCGACCACGATCACCGCGGCGGCGATCGCCAAGCGCTTCTTCGTCGAGAGTTTCATTGTGCAGTTCTTTGCCTACGGAAACAGTTAGTGTGTGCTACAAATATCAGCTTGGCAATGCATGATGCATTGACTGGTAAAACCGTGCGACGAAGCGTCGTTTTCGAGGGGTGAACGGAGCGATCCGTTAAAATGGCGGCTTCCTTTTCATCTCTCTGACAGTATCATGACCCAGGACGAACTCAAGCAAGCCGTGGCGCGCGCCGCGATCGATTACGTGGTGGACGGCGAAATCATCGGCGTCGGCACCGGCTCGACGGCCAACTTCTTCATCGATGAACTGGCCAGGATCAAGGACCGCATCAAGGGCGCCGTGGCCTCGTCCGAAGCCACCGCCAGCCGCCTGCGCGGCCATGGCATCCCCGTGTTCGACCTGAACGAGGTCACCTCGATGGCGGTCTACATCGACGGCGCGGACGAGATCACCGCCAGCGGCGCAATGATCAAGGGCGGCGGCGCGGCGCTGACCCGCGAGAAGATCGTGGCGTCCGTCGCGAAGAAATTCGTGTGCATCGCGGACGGTTCGAAACTTGTCGAAACGTTGGGCAAATTCCCGCTGCCGGTGGAAGTGATCCCGATGGCGCGCGCTTCGGTGATGCGCCAGCTGGCGGCGCTGGGCGGCCAGCCGCGTCTGCGCCTGAAACCGGGCAGCGAGGAAGCCTTCATCACCGACAACGGCGGCGAGATCATCGACGTGGTCGGCCTGTCGATCACCGATCCGGTCGCGATGGAAGAGCAGATCAACCAGATCGTCGGCGTGATCGCGGTCGGCCTGTTCGCCAAGGCCGGCGCGAACGTCTGCCTGCTGGGCACGTCCGAAGGCGTCAAGACCCTGACTTTCTAAGCGGAGAAACGCACGATGAAGCACGCGCTGCTGCTGGTGGCCGTCCTGCTGGGCGGCTGTACGCTGTTCGAGAGCAAGGTGGAACCGGCGCCGGCGCCTGTGGCGGCCGTGAAGCCGGCGGCCCCTGGTTTGCTCGATCCGAACGGCACGCCGATCGAGCGCGTGCCCTTCAGGGTCGGCGTATCGTCGGCGACGGTCGAGAAGCTGGCGAAGGGGCAGGGCTGCACGAGCGGGCAGGGCGCCGGTCTGGTGACCGAGCCGGGGCCGGTGGAGGTTTACCGGATGCGCTGCGAGGATGGGAAGGTGTTCATGGCGCGCTGCGAATTGCGCCAGTGCGTGAAGATGTGATGTCTTACGTAGGGTGGGCAGGTCTCCTGCCCACGCGGTGATAGCTGACGCTTGAAATATCGCGGTAGTTCTGGCGACTGTTGAACGCGTGGGCAGGGAACCTGCCCACCCTACGACTGCACGCTTAGCGATACGTTTAGGCCGCCGGCGGCACGTAGCCCTGCGCCTGGTCGGCAGCGCCGTCACCGAAGAAGTGACGCTCCATCTGCGCCGCCAGGTACTTGCGCGCGCGGTCGTCCGCCAGGTTCAGGCGGTTTTCGTTGATCAGCATGGTCTGGTGCTTCAGCCATGCCTGCCAGGCCTCTTTCGAGACCGACTGGTACAGCTTCTTGCCCATTTCGCCTGGTACCGGCGGGAAGTCCAGTCCTTCGGCTTCCTTGTTCAGTTTGATGCATTGGACGGTGCGGGCCATGGTATTGCTCCTGTAATCCTGTTAAGTGTGCTCTGAAAGCGGGTCAGGCCGTCATTATAGAGTCTTGATGAAAACCTGTGACCGGCGCTGCCAGTTATACATGTGCTGGCGGTCCTTGGGCAGGTCGTCCACCGAGGCCGGCACGAAGCCGCGCTTCTTGAACCAGTGCGCTGTGCGGGTGGTCAGCACGAACAGCTTGGTGAGGCCGGCCGCACGGGCGCGGTTCTCGATGTGCTTGAGGATGCGCTCGCCGTCGCCCTGGGTCTGGGCGTCCGGGCTCACCGTCAGGCAGGCCATCTCGCCCATCTTCGCTTCCGGGAAGGGGTAGAGCGCGGCGCAGCCGAAGATCACGCCGTCGTGGTCGATCACCGAGAACTGGTCGATCTCGCGCTCGATCAGCTCGCGGCCGCGGTACACCAGGGTGCCGTCGGCTTCCAGCGGTTCGATGAGCTTGATAATTCCGCCGACGTCCTCAATTGTGGCCTGGCGCAGGCTCTCCAGGTTCTCGTGGCTGATCATGGTGCCGACGCCGTCGTGGGTGAACAGTTCGAGCAGGGCCGAGCCGTCCATCTCGAAAGGCACGATGTGGGCGCGGTCCACGCCGCTGTTGCAGGCCTTGATGGCGTGGCGCAGGTAAAAGGCGGAATCGGGCGGCAGGAAACCGGCCTGCAGCACGGCTTCGGCCTGGTGCGAGGACAGTTCGCGGATCTCGGTGCCGGCCACGTCGCTCATCATGCCGGTCTCGGTGATGAAGATCAGCTTGTCGGCCTTCAGGGCGATCGCGGCCGAGGCGGCCACGTCTTCCATGGTCAGGTTGAAGATCTCGCCGGTGGGCGAGAAACCCAGCGGCGACAGCAGCACCAGGCTGTCCTCGGTCTGCAGGATCGGATGCATCTTCTCGGCCATGATCTTGCGGGTCACGCCGGTGAGTTCGAAGTCGACGCCGTCGATCACGCCGAGCGGACGGGCCACGACGAAGTTGCCCGAGACGATGCTGATCTGGGCGTGCGACATCGGGGTGTTCGGCAAGCCCTGGCTGAAGGCGGCTTCGATGTCGAGACGCAATTCGCCGGCGGCTTCCTTCGCGCACTCGAGCGCCGCGGGGTCGGTGATCCGGACGCCGTTATGGAAGCGGCCTTCGACATTACGCAGGGCGAGCTGCTCCGCCACCTGCGGACGCGAGCCGTGCACCAGCACCAGGCGGATGCCGAGTCCCAGCAGCAGGGACAAGTCCTGGGCCAGCACCGGAAGGGCGCCGGCGGCGACCAGTTCGCCCGGGAAGGCGACGACGAAAGTCTTGCCGCCGAAGGTGTGAATATATGGCGCGACAGAGCGCAGCCACTGGACGAATTGGGTAGGGTTTTCCATTTGCCGCATTATAATTCGCTGCGCGTTGTGCGCACCAAATACCTTGTAAAAATCAATGTCTGAACACAGTAACAAGCCTTCGCCTCAGCAGGCGCGCGCCGCTTCCCAGAATCCTTCCGACGCCAAGCCACGCAAGCCGGAGGGCGACACGCGCGCACCGATGACGCAGACGCGCGACGGCGAACTGCAGACCAAGCGGGAGAACAACGGGCCGCGCCGCGCGCCGCCGCCGCGCACCAACAACGGCCAGGAGCAGGGCGGCGCGAAGCCGCAGCGCGAGCGCGCCGAGCGTGCGCCGCGCGACGATGAGCGCAGGCCCTTGCGCAACCCGCTCCCGCCCATCACCTTCCCCGAAGACCTGCCGGTCTCAAGCCGCCGCGCCGAGATCGCGAAGGCGGTGAGCGAGAACCAGGTGGTGATCGTCTCGGGCGAGACCGGCTCCGGCAAGACCACCCAGCTGCCGAAGATCTGCCTGGAGCTGGGCCGCGGTCAACAGGGCCTGATCGGCCACACCCAGCCGCGCCGGATCGCCGCGTCGAGCACCGCCAAGCGCATCGCGCACGAACTCGGTTCGCCCTTGGGCGAGCACGTGGGCTTCAAGGTGCGCTTCAACGACACGCTCTCGAAGGGCGCCTCGGTCAAGCTGATGACCGACGGTATCCTGCTGGCCGAGACGCAAACCGATCCGCTGCTGCGCGCCTACGACACCATCATCATCGACGAGGCGCACGAGCGCAGCCTGAACATCGACTTCCTGCTCGGCTACCTGAAGCAGTTGCTGCCGCGCCGTCCGGACCTGAAGGTGATCATCACCTCGGCGACCATCGACGCCGAGCGCTTCGCGCGCCATTTCGGCACGCTTGACAAACCCGCGCCCGTCATCGAGGTCTCGGGCCGCCTGTACAAGGTGGAAGTGCGCTACCGTCCGGTCGACAAGGATCCGGTAACGGGCGCCAATGCCAAGCCGGGCGAGCCGGCCCAGAATGTGTCAAGTAAGGCGCAAGTCGCGCGCGAAAAGCGCGACCTGATGGAAGCGGTGGTCGACGCGGTCGACGAGCTGTGCCGCATCGGCCCGGGTGACGTGCTGGTGTTCCTGCCCGGCGAGCGCGAGATCCGCGATTGCGCGGAAAGCCTGCGCAAGCACCATCCGCCGCACGTCGAGATCCTGCCCCTGTTCGCGCGCCTGTCGGTGGAGGAGCAGGACCGCGTGTTCCGCACCACCAACGCGCGCCGCATCGTGCTGGCCACCAACGTGGCCGAGACCTCGCTGACCGTGCCGGGCATCCGCTACGTGGTCGACACGGGCCTGGCGCGCGTGAAGCGCTACAGCTTCCGCAACAAGGTCGAGCAGCTGCAGATCGAGCCGGTGGCGCAATCCTCGGCCAACCAGCGCGCCGGCCGCTGCGGCCGCGTGGCCGACGGCGTCTGCATCCGCCTGTTCGAGGAAGACGATTTCAACAAGCGCCCGAAGTTCGCGGACCCGGAGATCCTGCGTTCCTCGCTGGCCTCGGTCATCCTGCGCATGAAGTCGCTGCACCTGACCGACGTCGAGACCTTCCCCTTCATCGAGCCGCCGCAGGGCCGCGCGATCGCCGACGGCTACCAGTTGCTGCAGGAAGTCGGGGCGGTCGACGACACCAATGCATTGACTCCCCTCGGCAAGAAGCTGGCCAAGCTGCCGCTCGACCCGCGCGTGGGCCGCATGATCCTGGCGGCCGTGGACAACGATTGCCTGACCGAGATGCTGATCGTGGCCTCGGCGCTGTCGACGCAAGACCCGCGCGACCGCCCGATCGAGTACCAGCAGCAGGCCGACGAGAAGCACAAGAAGTTCGCCGACGAGAAGTCCGAATTCCTCAGCTACCTCAAGATCTGGGCCTGGTTCGAGGACGCCATCGCGCATAAAAAGTCGAACCGCCAGCTGCAGGAGAACTGCCGCGCCAACTTCCTGTCGCAGCTGCGCCTGCGCGAGTGGCGCGACGTGCATTCGCAGCTGCTGACGGTGGCGCGCGAGCAGGGCTGGCGCCTGAACGCCGCGCCCGCAACCTACGACCAGCTGCACATGGCCCTGCTTACCGGCCTGTTGGGGAACATCGGCTTCAAGGCCGAGGACGAGCCGGTGTTCCTGGGCGCGCGCGGCATCAAGTTCCATATCTGGCCGGGTTCCTACCTGGCCAAGAAGCCGGGACGCTGGGTGATGGCGGCCGAACTGGTCGAGACCGCGCGCCTGTACGCGCGCACCATCGCGCAGATCCAGCCGGAATGGGTGGAGAAGATCGGCGCGCACCTGCTCAAGAAATCCTGGGGCGAACCGCGCTGGGAGAAGCGCCAGGCCCAGGTGACGGCGCTCGAGCGCGCCACCCTGTACGGCATCGTCGTGTACAGCAACCGCCGCATCAACTACAGCCAGCACAATCCGGTTGAAGCACGCGAGATCTTCATCCGCGACGCTCTGGTGGCCGGCGACTACGAGACCCGCGCCCCGTTCTATGCGCACAACCACAAGCTGGTGCGCGAGATCGAGAACCTCGAGCACAAGTCGCGCCGCCTGGACGTGCTGGTGGACGAGCAGCTGATCCATGCCTTCTACGACAAGGAGATCCCGCACACGGTGGTGAACGGCGCGGGGTTCGAGAAGTGGTACAAGGACGCCGCGCGCGACAACCCCAAGCTCCTGTTCCTGAACCGCGAAGAGCTGATGCGCCACGAGGCGGCCGGCGTCACCACCGAGCTGTTCCCGAAGGCGATGAACGTCACCGGCATCGAGATGGGCCTGACCTATCACTTCGAGCCGGGCAGCCCGCGCGACGGCGTGACGCTGACGGTGCCGCTGTTCGCGCTCAACCAGATTCCCCAGGAGCGCGCCGGCTGGCTGGTGCCGGGCATGCTCAAGGAAAAGGTGCACCTGCTGCTCAAATCGCTGCCGCAGAAGCTGCGCCGCCATTGCGTGCCGCTGCCGGAGTACGCGGCCAACTTCTTCGAGCGCCACCAGGACCCGCTGCGCTTCGCCAAGGGCGACCTGGTCGACGCCCTGATCGACGACATCCACGCGCACACCAGCGCGCGCGTGCTCACCACCGACTTCAAGCTCGAGACCCTGCCGGCGCACCTATTCATGAACTTCAAGGTGATCGACGAGCACGGGCGCCAGCTCGACATGGGCCGCAACCTGGCGACCCTGCAGGCCGAACTGGGCGGCCAGGCGCGCCAGAGCTTCCAGAAGATGGCGGAAGCCACGCCGGCGGCGGCGCCGGCCAAGCTGCAGGCCGCCGCCGCGCCCGCGCCCGTTCCCGCCAAGGGCAAGGGCAATGCGCCGGTGACCAAGCCTGCCGTCTCGGCTGCCGCTCCCGCGGCGGGCGCGGCGGGCGCGGTGCAGCACGCGGGCCTCACCACCTGGAGCTTCGGCGAGCTGCCGGAACTGCTGGAGATCACCCAGGGCAAGCTGACCCTGATCGGCTTCCCGGCGCTAGTGGACAAGGGCACGCACTGCGACCTGGAAGTCTTCGACGACCCGAACGTGGCGGCGCGCACCCACCGCGTCGGCCTGCGCCGCCTGTTCGCGCTGCAGCTGAAGGACCAGCTCAAGTTCGCCGAGAAGAACATCCCGGGCCTGCAGGGCATGGGCATGCAGTTCATGAGCGTGGGCACGCAGGAAGACCTGCGCGACCAGATCATCGCCAAGGCGATCGACATCGCCTGCCTGCAGGATCCGCTGCCGGTCAACTCGGGCGAATTCAACAAGCGCAAGGACGAAGGCAAGGGCCGCATCGGCCTCTTGATCAACGAAATCGCGCGCCTGGCGGGGGCGATCCTGGCGGAATTCCACGGCATGCCGAAGCGCATCCAGAGCCTGCCGCCGGCGGTGCAGCAGGATATTCAGTCGCAGCTGCAGGGCCTGATCCACAAGCGCTTCATCGCCGACAACGAGTACAGCCAGCTGGCGCACTTCCCGCGCTACCTGAAGGCGATCAATGTGCGCATCGAGAAGCTGCGCGGTAACCCGTCGCGCGATGCGCAGCTGATGGCGGAGTGGCAGAACGCGG
Source organism: Massilia sp. (assembly GCF_046293535.1). Lineage (NCBI taxonomy): Bacteria > Pseudomonadati > Pseudomonadota > Betaproteobacteria > Burkholderiales > Oxalobacteraceae > Massilia > Massilia sp. The sequence goes on from NZ_JBKBOV010000005.1 coordinate 59,452, forward strand.
CCAGCCAGTTCCAGCGCACGCTCAAGAACCAGGCCGGCAAGAACAACGATCCGCGCATGGTGGAGTTCCGCTGGATGCTGGAGGAACTGCGGGTGTCGCTGTTCGCGCAGGAGCTGAGGACGCCGATGCCGGTGTCGGCCAAGCGCCTGCAGAAGGTGTGGGAGTCGATGATCCGGTAAGGGCAGTAGCAGGGTGGTCGGCTCCGCCGACCGCGCGTTCGAACTTCATTTGAATATTCACATTGCGTGATTAATCAAGTGGCTCGAGCCGGTATTAATCACGTTTCGTGAATGCATACGTGCATTGGACGCGCGGACGGCAAAGCCGTCCACCCTAGCTGTTAGCCGATATTGCTGCCGCGAATCCGGCTCAGGTCCTTGTCGTCGCCATCATGCCCGGGCCGCGGGTCGGCGCTGCCGCCGACGCCGTAGGAGTCGCCATGCAGGCTGCCCGAGCCGACGCTGGCGCCCAGGCTGCTGCCGGCGCCGCCGGTACTGCCGGCCGACCCCGCGCCCATGCTGGAACCCATGCCGCTGCCCATTGCCGAGCCGGCCGTCGTGCCGCCGCTCATGCCGCCCATCGTCGCACCCGGCCCCATGCTGGGCGCGCCGGAACGCTGCGGGTCGGTGCCGTAGAAGCTGTGGATGCCGCCGGCCCAGCCCACGTCGCTCATGTCCGGCCAGGCGTCCTTGTCGAAGCCGGGCGCGTTCTTCAGCCTTTCCTTGTCCACGTTGAGCACCATGCGCTTGTTCACGGTGTCCAGGTGCAGGGCCTGCCACGGCACGGCGAACAGCTTTTCGCCCATGCCGAGAAAGCCGCCGAAGGCCAGCACCGCATAGGCGACCTGGCCGGTCTGCATGTCGAGCATGATTTCCTTGATGTCGCCGAGGTCTTCCTCCTGCGCGTTGACGACGCTGTCTCCGATCAAGGTGTCGGCGCCCATCAGCGCAGGCCCGGGACCGGTGCTGCGGGTATTCCTGTACATGCCGTATTTGTCGCGATCTGCGTAGCTCATCACATACCTCCTTGGGTCCTTGGTTGGCCACGAAGCAGGGTAGAACGCCGCCCTGCTGGCCGCATGATATGGCGCAATCGTGCAGGGGCGCGCGCGGATGGAAAGATGCGCCTGCGCGCTAAGCGAGTTGGCGCACAGAACAGTAATTGCAACGTGGTTATTGTGCCAAGTAATGTTTCGGAGACAAAACAAATGACCGTCAATTCGCGCTGCAACTACACCGGCCTGTTCAGCAAACGCATTCCGACTCGTTCGTTCAGTTCCTTTTTCGCCCGTCTGAGCTGGTTCGGCCGCCGCTGAACCGGGGCGCAGCGCGCGGGCTGGCCCCGGCCCGCGCGCCAGTCTCAGGACCCCTTCAGGGGTTGCCGCCCCCGCCCGACACGCCGTAGACGTGCGCGGTGGTGTAGCTCGACTCGTCCGAGGCCAGCGCGACGTAGGTCGCCGCCAGCTCGGCCGGCTGGCCCGGCCGCTTCATCGGCGTATCGCCGCCAAAACTCTTCAGGTTCTCCTGCGTCTGGCCGCCCGACACCTGCAGGGGCGTCCATACCGGCCCCGGCGCCACCGCATTCACCCGGATCCCTTTCGAGGCCAGCTGCTTGGCCAGCGACTTGGTCATCGCCACCTCGGCCGCCTTGCTCATCGCATAGTCCAGCAGGTTCTCCGACGGATCGTAGGCCTGCTGCGAAGCGGTGTTGATGATGCAGCTGCCGGGCCTGAGGTGGGGCAGGGCCGCCTTGGTGATCCAGAACATCGCATACACATTGGTCTTCATGGTCCAGTCGAAATCGGCGGTCGAGATGTCCTGGATCGATTGCGCCGACTTCTGGCGCGAGGCATTGTTGACCAGGATGTCGAGCCCGCCCAGCTGGCGCGCGGCTTCGTCCACCAGCTTGCGGCAGACGGCCTCGTCGCGGATGTCGCCAGGAATCGCGACCGCCTTGCGGCCGGCCTGCCGGATCAGCTGCAGCACTTCCTGGGCGTCCGGCTCCTCGGCCGGCAGGTAGTTGATGGCCACGTCCGCGCCTTCGCGGGCAAACGCGATCACCGCGGCGCGGCCGATGCCGGAGTCGCCGCCGGTCACCAGGGCCTTGCGTCCTGCCAGGCGTCCGCTGCCGCGGTAGCTGGTTTCGCCGTGGTCGGGCCGCGACGTCATCTTGCTGGCCAGGCCCGGCCAGGGCTGCTCCTGCTTGGGAAAGGGCGGCGCCGGATAGCGCATCGCGGCTTCGCGGGCGCGGCCGGGCGGCGGCTGGCTGGCGGCGGCCGTAGCGGATTGCTGGGCCATCGCGGGAACGGCGGCGGCGCCGGCCGCCAGGCTTGTTGCAACGGTGCTCACGAAGCGGCGCCGCGAAGGCTCCACGGTTTCACCGGCTTGCTCCTTATCCGAATCCATCGTTTTCTCCTGAAAGTAAGGGTTCTACTCCTGCTGGCCTCATCTGGCGCAACGATGGTAGCCATGATTGGCAAGGAAGGGCATTCGCTAGCTCGACGGAAAGAAACGGCGTTCGAGCAGAAAGTTCTTGTTGTTTCGCACACCTGTGCTAAAGTGATCGCATGAATGCCACTGCCAAAAGCGAAGCCACCTACGCGACGATCCTCGCAGCCGCCTACGACATGGCGGCCGCCGAGGGCATCGGCAAGGTGTCGCTGGGCGAGCTGTCCAAGCGCACCGGCATCAGCAAGAGCGGCGTGTTCTCGCGCGTCGGCTCGCTCGAAGCCTTGCAGGCGGCGGTGCTGGACGAGTACGACCGCCGTTTTTCCGAGGAGGTGTTCGCGCCGGCGCTGGGCGTGGCCAAGGGCTTGCCACGCCTGACGATGCAGGTCGAGCTGTGGCTGAAGAAGATCGGCAACGAGACGGCGCGCGGGGGCTGCCTGTACACGGCCGGCGCCTTCGAGTTCGACGACGTGCCCGGGCCGCTGCGCGACCGCATCGAGGCCGGGGTGACGCGTTGGCGCGGGTCGCTGCGCAAAACGGTGCTGCAGGCGATGGAAGCCGGGCACCTGCGGCCCGACACCGAACCCGAGCAGCTGGTGTTCGAGATCTACAGCCTGGCTATCGGCGTGATGCACGACGCGCGCTTCCTGCGCGAGAACGCGGTGCCGCGGCGGGCGCAGCGGGCATTCAACCGCCTGATCTCGACGTACAAGAGCTTCAACGATCTGGAGTGATGCGGTAGCGAAGCGGGACGGGCCAGGCCTGTCCCTTTTTTTGAAGTAATTTCGCACGGGTGTGCGAAATCAGGCTGAACTGAAGGAGTCGATCATGTCTGCGTTCTGGTTGCTGCTGGTTCCCGTCGTGGGGTTTGCATGGGTCGGCTTGCGCGGTGTGATGTGCGCGCTGCCGAAGTCGAATGAGGATTTCGTGTTTTGTTGACGCGCCCGTAGGGTGGGCAAGCGCATGGGCGCAGGCCGATCATCGGGGCGGGTGGAGCCGCCCACCCTACAAAGGCATGTGCTCAGCGCAGCAGCTTGAGGCCCGGCGGCAGCGCATCGCCCAGCATGCGGGTTTCGACCGCCTGGTCGAGTTCGACCACCTCGCGCACCATGGCCGACCAACTGGCCGGCGCCCCGCTGGACGACAGGCGCCGCAGCACCTCGTCACGCACGGCCTGGCCGATGTCGCGCGAGCGGTCGCCGGTCATGCGGGCGATGTGGGCGGCGGCAAAGCCGGCCGGCTCGATCTTTTTCCAGTCGAGCTGCAGGAGCCGGCCGAGCCAGGATTCGGCGGAAGCGCTGGGCGCCACCTCGTGGGCGGCGCCGTGGAAGGACTGGCGCGCGCCGACGCGTCCCAGGGCCCACAGGTAGCGTCCGTAGCGCGCCGCGGCGCGCGCGTCGATCTTGGCGCCGCCCGGCATCTCCATGATCTGCTTCACGAGCCAGTCGCCGATCTCGGCCTTGTAGGCGGACGGGATGCGCTCCAGCGAGGCGCCGACGCGCAGCATGTCGTCCTCGCTGCCGTCCACCAGCGTGAGCGGACGGCGGCCGCGCTCGGCTTCGTCGGCCTGCAGGTTGAAGGCGAAGTCGTCGAGCAGGCGCAGCTGCGCATCGAGCGAGAGGCCGCCGGCCACGCGCCGCCACAGCGTCCACCATTCGGCGCGCACCTGGCTGTCCTTGTGGTACTGGACCCCGGTCTCGAACATCGCCCACAGCTGCTCGATGCGCCATTCGTCGAGCGGGTGGCCGAAACCGGGACGCAGGCAGTAGCCAGCCAGGTTCAGCCAGACGCGTTCGTGCTCGGCGGAGCGGCGGCGGCCTTTGGCGCGCGCCAGCAGGGCGTCGAACAGGCGGCGCAGCAGCGGCGTGGTCCAGCGCTCGCGCCCGCCCAGCAGGTGTTCGAGCGAAGCGCGCAGCTGGCGCACCTCGCGCGGGTCGACCTGCTGCGAACGGTTGCCGAAGATGCGGTCGATGCGCGCGATGGCATCGTCCAGTTCCGCCGGCAAGGATGCTTCTTCGGCCGTATCTTCGTCGTCGTGCCCGCGCAGCTGGAATTCGAGGCGCCAGCGCTGCGACGGATCGTCTTCCGCCACGCAGGAGACCTCCAGCGTGCCGACTTCAAGCAGCACCGTGGCCAGCTGCACTGGAATGTCGGTGCTGCGCTTGCTGCGCAGGACCGTCGAGATCGCGGGCAGGCGCACGATGTCGGCGGCAGGCAGGTCGAACAGCTCGCCCGGCCGCGGCAGGACGCCGCCCGGGTCGGCGGTCATGGAAACCAGGTGGAAGCGAACCGGCCGCCCCAGGCGCAGGGCGAAGCTGCGGCCCGCCAGGCGGACTTCTTCACCGGCGGGCGCGCCGCGCGGCAGCAGGCAGACCGCGCGCAGCGTGTCGCCGGACTGCTGCGCGTCCAGCAGCAGGTAGTAGTTGCGCGCCGAGCCGCTTTCGATGCTCGGCGCCTGGCCCGCGCGCGCCAGCGAATAGGCGACGCCGCCGCGCGCGACGGCCACGTCCGGGTCCTCGCTGTGCAGCACGTTTACCGGCGCGCCGCGCCACTGCGCGAGCACGCCGGCCAGGCGCTGCGCCAGCGCCGCGCCGCGGAACACGCCGCCGTTGAGCAGCAGGGTGTCGGGCACCGGAAGGCTGCCGTCGTCTTCCAGGCCGAGCGCTTCGCGCGCCGCCTGCGCATGCTGGCGCAGGAAGCCGGCGAGGTGGCGCGTGATCGCCGGATCGCTCGCATAGGGCAGGCCGAATTCGACGATGCCGGTTCTGGCGCGCTTGGCCGGCTCCTGCGCCTCGTTCGGCGGCAGGAAGCCGTCGAGCACGATGCGCTGCACATCCTCGCGCGTAATGGTGGCCGAGCGGCTGCCGCCGACCAGGCGTGAGCCGCTGCCCAGCAGGGTCACGTTCACCTGTCCCGGCGCGTCGGGCGCCAGCAGCTGTTCCTTCGCCGCGCGGCAGCGTTCCGTCAACTGCGCCAGACGGCTGGCGGACAGGCGTTCGGGATTGCCCAGGCGCGACTCGGCCAGGTGCGCCAGCGCCAGGTCCATGTTGTCGCCGCCGAGGATCAGGTGGTTGCCGACGCCGATACGGGTGAGCTTGGGCTGGCCGCCGTCTTCCAGTTCGACCTTGACCAGGCTGAAGTCGGTGGTGCCGCCGCCGACGTCGGCCACCAGCACCAGGCGGGCGCCCGCCAGGTCCCGGGCCAGGCTGGCGCGGTGGCGGTATAGCCAGTCGTAGAGGGCGGCCTGGGGTTCTTCCAGCAGGCGCAGCTCCGGCAGGCCGGCCATGCGCGCCGCTTCGAGCGTGAGCGCGCGCGCGCCTTCGTCGAACGAGGCAGGCACGGTAAGCACGATCTGCTGGCGCTCCAGTAGCGCCTCGGGGAAGCGCGCGTTCCAGGCCGCGCGCAGGTGCGCCAGGTAGCTGGCGCTGGCCGCAACCGGCGACACTTTCGCCACGTCGGCATCCTCGGCGCCCCAGGGCAGGATGGCGGCCATGCGGTCCACGCCCGCATGCGACAGCCAGCTCTTGGCGCTGGCCACCAGCCGTCCTGGCGTTTGCGCGCCGAGCAGGCGCGCCAGGCGACCCACGGCGACGCGATCGACGCCGGCCGGGTCTTGCTGGAGCCAGGGGAGCTGGAGTTCGCCGGGGGCCAGTTCGCCCTCGGCGGGGTGGTAGCGCATCGAGGGCAGCAGTGGCGAGCCGGCGACTTCGCCGGGCGCCACCAGCTGCTCGATGGCCAGCAGCTCGACCTGCCCCGCGCCGGGCAGGGCGTAAGCGAGCACCGTGTTGGTGGTGCCCAGGTCGATGCTGACGAGGTACTGATTCACCGCAGGGTCACTGCTGGTCGGGCGCGTTGCGGACGTCGAACTCGATCTTCCAGCGTTGGCCTTCGCGCGATACCGCGGCCAGTTCCAGCGTGCCGGCGTCGGTGGCCAGCGCGTGCAGCTTGACCTGCACCACGTCGCCCGCCACGCGGCCCTCGGCCGGCAGCGTGGCCTGGATTTCGTTCATCTCCTGCAGCTCGTCCGGCCCCCAGAACTCGAGCACCTCGCCGATGCGGTCCTGGCGGCGCGTGGTGGAGCCGAAGAAGCGGAAGGTGACCGGCTCGCCCACCACCAGGCCGAATTCCTGGCCCGGCAGCTCGAGTTCGCTGCCTTCTTCCATGCCGAAGGGTGCCACGCACAGGGCTTCGATCGGCGGCTCCATGCCGGGGATGGCCGGCATCGAGGATTCCACGCCGACGTAGTAGGAACGGGCCGTGCCGCCGCGGATGCGCACGCCGCCGCCACGGCGCGCGTAGCTGAAGTAGGCGGCGCCGCGCGCCACCGCAAGATCCAGGTCGGCGCCTTCGAGCATGCGCGCCGGTTCCGCGCCTTCCATGTAGAGCCAGTCGTTGATGGTGTCCATCACGCGCTGGGCCAGGATGTTCGATTTGAACGCGCCGCCGTTGAACAGCACCGCGCTCGGGTGCAGGAAAGTCGGTCCGCCGTCGCGGTGCTCGGCGTTCACGCGTCCTGCGAAGCCTTCCAGCTCGGCGGTGGCGCCGACCTGGCGCGCCAGGAAGGCCGCCAGGTGCTTGGTGATGGCGGCATCCTGCGCGTAGGGCAGGCCGACCTGGGTCAGGCCGGCGCGGGTGCGGGTGGCAGGACGTGCGGACGCTTCCACGCGCGGGAAGAAGCCGTCGGTGATGAAGGCGGTCACTTCGTCGCGCGTGAGTTCGGTGCGGATCGAACCGCCGATGAGTTTCGAGCCGCGGCTCGGCACCACGATCGGCCACACGGTGGCGTCGGCGTCGGCCAGCAGGTGTTCCTTGGCGCTGCGGCAGCCGTAGGTGAGGGCGCGCATTTGCCAGGCATCGAGCTGGGTGCCGTTCGCCTGGAGCTTGCGCGCCACGAAGTGGGCCAGGGCCAGGTCCATGTTGTCGCCGCCCAGCAGGATGTGGTCGCCCACGGCCACGCGGTGCGGCTCCAGCTTGCCGTCGCGTTCGAGGATGGCGATCAGCGAGAAGTCGCTGGTGCCGCCGCCCACGTCGACGACCAGCACGATGTCGCCGGCCTTGACCTGCTTGCGCCAGCTGCCCTTGCTTCCCTGGATCCAGCTGTACAGGGCGGCCTGCGGCTCTTCCAGCAGGGTAGGGTTGATGCCGGCGTTGCGCGCCGCTTCGGCGGTGAGTTCGCGCGCGCCCGGGTCGAACGAAGCGGGAATCGTGACGGTGACCTGCTGCTGGTCGAAGGGCGCCTCCGGGTGCGCCGCGTTCCAGGCCTGGCGCAGGTGCGCCAGGTAGCGGGTCGAGGCTTCCAGAGGCGAGACGCGCGTGACTTCTTCAGGCGCGTCGTGCGGCAGGATGGCGGCGCGGCGGTCCACGCTCGGGTGGCTCAGCCAGCTCTTGGCCGAGGACACCAGGCGGATCGGGGTGGTGGCGCCGCGGCTGCGCGCCATTTCGCCGGCAATGAAGCCTTCGCCGCCCGCGCTCCAGGGCAGCGCGGTTTCGCCCGCGGCCAGCTCGTCCGGGTGCGGCAGGTAGAGGAAGGAGGGCAGCAGCGGCAGCGCCTCGACGGTGCCCGGGCCGCTCAGCTGGGGAACGGGCAGGATGCCGTCGACGGTCTTCTCGCCGTCGCTGGCCTGCAGGTCGACATACGAGAGGGCGCTATGGGTGGTGCCAAGGTCGATGCCGATGGCATAGCGTGGATCGCTCACAGTTCCACCTCCGCCGGTGCCAGCACGCGCGCGTCGTGCTTCTCGGCCAGCTGCGGCAGCTGGACCTTGGTAGCGCGCCAGCCGCGGTGCGACAGGGTGCCCTTGAAGGGGGCCTGGCCGACCACGTTGCCGGTCAGGCGCACGCTGGCGGCGTCGAAGCCTTCTTCCAGCGTGACGCGCGCGCCTTCGGCTTCGCTGCGCACCGGCTCGATGGTGAAGTGCTCGCGCAGCACGCGCGCGCAGCCTTCGTGCACGACGCGGGCGGCGGCGCCGATGTCGGCATCCGAATAGGCGCTCAGGTCTTCCTGGGTGAAGTCGATCAGGCGGGCTTCGCGCTGGAGCAGGCTCAGCAGCTGTAGGGCCGATTCGGCGCTCGGGGCGCGCAGCGGCGCAGGCGTTGGCGCAGGCGTCGGCGCCGGGGTGGGCGCCATGGTGGGCGCGGGCGTCGGCGCAGGCGTTGGCGCCGGCGTGGGAACCACGGCAGGGCCGACGCCGTCATCGCGCACGCGCGCGGCGAACTCGGCATCGCCGAGCGATTTGAAGAAGCTGCCGAAGGCGATCGAAAGCCGGCCGAAGAAACCAGGCAATGGAGGCTGTGTGTTCATTCTTGATGTTCTGTAGGGTGGGGACGGGCGCGCCGCTGAAAAAGTGCGGGCCAGGGTCCGGAAAACGCGAATGATACCAGTTCGATCACAAGTGAGAGAGACAACTGGGCATCACAAGCGGCTTCTGAAGGCTGGGTTCGTCTCTCAGGTATCAACTATTTCCTTGTCATGACGCTCCACCTGCATAAATTGAGTTGCAAGCTATTGCTTCAGGGAATATTTTTCTTTATGGTAAGCGCCGAATTGTAGGCATGCATCGAATGCTACTTTTCGTTGCTCACTTCTTTTAGGAGGTTCTCTGGAATATAACCCTCATGCCGGACGCTGCACGCAGTTGCAGCACCAGGTCTCGGCACTCGAAACAGCGGACACCAAGCGTCTGGCCGCAATCGGTTGGTACGACCGTTTCGACATCGATGCAGCGTCGGCACGCTTCAATGCGACAAAACGCGAGTGCGCGTCACTGGACCGTCAGCGTGCACAGTCGATGGCAGAACTGCGTCCGGTCGAGGCGGAGGTCGTGCGGCTGGAAGTGCTGACAGCCTTCAGCTTTGATCCGAGGGAGTGGTTTTCCGATCAGCGCAAGCAAAACAAGCAGCGCCTTGAAGTGCAACGCGGTGTGCAGGCACGACTGCAGAAGCAGTTGGAGGCAATCGATAAGCAGTTGAATGGCAACCGGGATCTGCTTGAAGAGATTGAAACGGAACGAATCCGTTATCGAGGGTTTGATCGGCTGCGTGAACTGGCGATCCGCGAAAGCGATGCTGTTCAGATCGCAAGTTTGCGCCGGTCGCTCCAGCAAGCGCTCGCCGACAAGGCAAATGTGGATGCAAAACTGGCCGAACCTCTAGCCAGCCTTGCCGAGTGCCGGCGGCGCGAAAAGCAACTGGTGAATGAACTCGCTCGCGCTGCCGAGCTTGAAAGAAGACTGTCGAACGCACCGAACGGTCATGCACGGCGGCTCCTGCACGAGGAATGCACCAGATTGTTTGGTGAAGGTAGTCCGGGAAAGGTGGCACGGCAGAAACAAGGGGAGCTGGATGGTGTGAGGCGGAGTATCGACAAGCTGGAAACGCGCTTGCGCGGCATTGCCCAGTTGGCGACGCGTGTCGTGCGTGCTGTTGTTATCGACGGTAACAACCTGTGTTATGAGCGGCAGGACCGTAGCCGGCAAATGATCGGACTCGGCGCGCTCGAAGCGGCAGTCCGGCGCCTGGCGCAGAAATACAAAGTTGTCGTCGTATTCGATGGGGGCATCTGCTCCTTGTTGAAGATGACGGGGCAAGCCATTACAACGCGCTTCCATCGGCTTGCGCAGGTTCACATCGTTCCCTCCAGGAGAGGTGCCGATGAAACGATCCTGGATGCCGCCAGTGAGTCAGGCACGTATGTCTTGAGTAACGACAAGTTCAGAGACTTCCCCGACAAGCCAGTCGTGCGGGAAGGTCGCTTGGTAAACCATTCCATCGTAAATCGGCGAATTATTGTTCACGATTTCGATATTAACGAACAGTTCACCACAGCCTGACATCGTTTGAGGCTGCCGGCAGATGCGGCCTGTGTCGTGCAGGCGAGCAGGCGATCTGCAGGCAAGCCAAAACATGCTTGGAACATGAACTGCCGTGCCAAGCCTCGCCGGCTTGGCACTACTGCTAGCGCGCCGCCATCTCGCGCATCTTGCGCCGCAGGGCGCGTTCGCGGCGCGCTTCTTCTTCCCAGTCGTCACGCAAGGCCCGCCACAGGGCGATGACCATCAGCACGATCACCAGCGCGAAGGGCAGGGCGAACAGGATGGTGGCGGTCTGCACGGCGTCGATCCCGCCCGCCAGCAGCAGGCTCATGGCAATGCCGGCGATCAGCACGCCCCAGACCAGCTTGACGCGGGTGGTCGGGTTCGGATTGCCGTCCTGGCTCATCATGCCCAGCACCAGCACGGCCGAGTCGCCCGAGGTGACGAAGAAGATCACCACCAGCAGCGTGGCCACCACCGACATGATCTGGCCGAAGGGCATGGCGTCGAACAGCGCGAACAGTGCCGTGGCCAGGTCGGCTTTGACGGCTTCGGCCAGCGGAACCTGCTGCCAGATTTCCATGTAGAGCGCGGTGCCGCCGAAGATCGAGAACCAGACGAAGGCCGCCAGCGAGGGCGCCAGCACGGTGCCGAGGATGAACTCGCGGATGGTGCGGCCGCGCGAGACACGGGCGATGAACAGGCCGACGAACGGGGACCACGAGATCCACCAGGCCCAGTAGAAGATGGTCCAGTTGCCGACCCAGCTGCTGTCGCGGAAGGGCGTGGAGCGCAGGCTCATCCGTACCAGTTCGCTGGCATAGCTGCCCAGGGTATTGCTGAAGGTATCGATGATCGCGATCGTGGGGCCGAGCAGGAACACGGCAAGGGCGAGCAGGGCCGCCATGAGCATGTTGGTATTCGATAGCAGCTTGATGCCCTTTTCCACGCCGCTCACGGCGGAGGTGATGAACAGGGCGGCGGTCACGATGATGATGACGACCTGGGCGGTAGGACTGATGGCAATCCCGAACACGGCGTTCAGGCCGCTGTTGATCTGCAGCGCGCCGACGCCGAGCGAGGCGGCGACGCCGAAGGCCGTGGCCACGATCGCCAGGCCGTTGAACAGGCCGGACATGGCGCGGATCGGGCGCCAGGGCAGCGAGCTGGTGACGGTGCTGATCAGGGAATTGCCGCCGCGCCGGTACTGGAAGAAGGCGATCGCCAGCGCCACCACGCTGTACACCGCCCAGGGATGCACGCCCCAGTGGAAGAACACGTAGCGCATGGCGGCGTTGGCCGCTTCCGGCGTGCCGGGCGTGACGCCGGGTGGCGCGGTGACATAGTGCGAGATGGGTTCCGCCACGCCCCAGAACACCAGGCCGATGCCCATGCCGGCGGCGAACAGCATGGAGAACCAGCTGCCGAGCGTGAATTCCGGTTCGTCGTCCTCGCCGCCGAGCTTGAGGTTGCCGTAGCGGCTGAAGGCGACGAAGGCGGCGAACAGGACCATGGCGAGCACGACCCACAGGTAGAACCAGCCGAAGTTGCGGGTGAGTATGGCCAGCATGGCCGAGAAGACGGACGCCATGTTGTCCGGGGCGATGACGCCCCACAGGACGATCAGAAAAATGAAGCCCGCAGAGCAGAGCAATTGCATGAGTTCTCCTTGTTGATGCGTGCGGGCGCCGACCGCCGGGAGGTGGGGCGCAGCCGCAGGCAGGGTCGGGCAGGCTTCGCCCGGGCAGAGAGATGCCGGGCGCGCATTGCCACCTTGACCTTGACGGATCGCCTGCATGACAGGCGTTCAGTATGGACCAATCGCTGCGAGACTGTCGCACCGCGCTGGCGGCCCTGACTGATGAGAGGAATGTTGACGCCGGCACTGGCCGGCGGACTGAAGTGTAACACGACATGCATTTGCACAAATGTATGAGCAAATAATCATGTGTGCGAAGATAGATGATCGGTGAATGACGATCATCATGGATCTCAATTTGATTTCTATCTTAAAGGGCGCATACTGGTGTCATTCGATAGCGACCTCAGGAAATGACATCATGGCCACCATCATCAACTTCGTCCGTAGCCTCTTCCTTACCCCGGCCCCGATCACGGCTCACCACAGCGGCGGCGACCTCTGGTCCCTCTACCAGCTCAGCCGCGGCCGCGACTCGGTATCGCCCGCCGTGCTGCGCAAGCTGGCCGAAGCGGCCAAGTAAGCCCTACCGGTTTCTGCAACAAGCCCTGCCGCGAGCAGGGCTTTTTGTTTGGCGCATACATCGGGGTCAGGTCTGACATTTGGACACGGGCTGAGCAATACAAAGGCGTTACGCTCGAGTTCGTGTCTGAATGTCAGACCTGACCCTCATGTTTGCTCATGTTTGAAAGACCTGCGGGGTTCAGTTCAGCGGAATGACTTCGTCGCCCGCCGCCGGCTCGCAGGCGGCGCCCAGCGGCTCCCAGCCGCGGCGCACCACGATGCGGTCCTGCGTATGGCACAGCTCGACGCGCTGCGCCTGCGGCGCCCGGCGGCGCACGAAGGCTTCGATCGAGGCCGGCACGCTGGTGTGCAGCGCGAGCGCGTGGAGGTCGTCGACCGGGTGGTCGTTCATGTGTACCAGCGGCACGAACTGCCCGGCGAACATCAGCCAGTGCGAGGGAATCCGGACCGGACCGGCGGTGTAGCCCTGCGCACGCAGCCAGTCCTGCGCCTTCTCGCGCGCATGGGTGCCGCCACCATCCGCGTGCGCATTCGCACGCGCTCCCCAGGCGCTGGCAAGCAGTTCGGCCACCCAGCCGTTGCAGTTCTGGTAGCGGGTGCCGTAGGCATAGGCGTTGGCGCTGTACTGCCCGCCCAGCAGGGCCAGGGCCAGGCGCTTGTCCAGCGCCGCTTCCTCGAGCAGGGCGGCGTCTTCGCCAGGTGGGAAGACCAGCGAGATATGGCCGCGCGTGGGCGCGTCGGCCCCCAGCGCGAAGCCGGCCACGCCCTGGTCGAACAGGCGCGGTCGCGATTCGTCGCAGGCGTAATAGAGCTGGCGCACGGCCCAGGGACCGCCGGGATTGTCGCGCAGGGCGATGCCGGCGTGCGAATACAGCTGGCCGAAGCGGCTCAGGTCGAGCCCGGCGCGTGCGATGAGGGCGACGCGCGCGCCAGAACGTTCCAGCTCGTTCTTGACGGCGCCGGCGAAGCGCAGCACGCGGTCCTGCTCGGCGGCGCCGATGTCGATCGACTGCTGGCAGAATGCCGGCAGCCCGGCCTGCGCGGCCGCGCTCGCGCCCAGCAGGAGCGCGGCCGCGGCAAACTTGCGGAGCATCGCTTAGATGGTGACCTTGCGCGAAGCCAGGTCGCGGTACCAGTCGTCCTGCAGCGCCAGGAAGAAGGAGCGTTTGGTGTCGGCGTGGGCGAACTCGAAGCCGTACACGCGTTCGCTCACCTGCACCAGTTCGCCCTTGCCGACGCCGCGTTCGGCCAGCGCGCGGTTCGGCACGTCGAGGGTGAATTCGCGCACCGGGCCGGCGGCCCGCGCGCGCAGGGTCATGCGGGTGGTGTCCGCCTTGCCCGGCGCCTGGGCGATGTCGATCACGCGGTATTCGCCCGCGGCCACGCGGTCATCGCCGCTCGAGCTGTTGCTGGAAGCACCGATCGAGTCGGAAATGCTGCCCGACGAGGCCGAGCCCGCGCTGGAAGCGGACGAGGTGAAGCTGGTGGCGTGGACGGGGGCGGCGCACGCGGCGGCGAAGGCGGCCAGGCACAGCGCGCGGGACAGGGTGGTGGAGGTCATGGTGCTTTTCGGTGAAGAGTAATGAAACGGGAATGACGGCTATGGTACAAGTGCGGAGAACTGTTGAGAAGGCGGCCCCGGTCGGATTTCTGTAAGTTCTTGTAATCGTCGACGAGGATATGGGCTTTGTGCCGAAGAAGCGCGCAGCCGGCAGCCGTCAACGAGCTTGCCTGGCTTAGAAAAAGAAGGCGAACAGGCCACCGTATGTCAGCACGGCCAGCACGATGGCCAGCACGATGCCCAGCAGCGGATACGGGTTGAACCTGGATCTGGACTTCTTGCCGCGGACGCGTTTGTCTGCTTGCTGCACTTGCCTGATGATGTTCATGTCTGGCTTGCGACCCGAATGTCGCCCTCAAGCTCAAAGATAGGTTCGGTGGCGGGATTTGCAAGCGGTATGCGCAAACTTCGGGCAGCCGATGCGGCGCAGGGGTGGGGCCGCGGCGATTATCTTGCCGCTTGTGCACGCTAGCGTACAGACGGCCGCGTTTGAAAAGGCGCATACTGCAAGCCTCAGTTTTGTGATGAGTTACTTGCAGCCTTCGAGAGACCATGCTGCCGACTTTCGTAACCCTGGTTGCCGTGATCGTCCTCGCGACGCTGCTGCCCTTGTTGCGATGCACGGGGTGGTGGATACGCGACCTCGACTTTCCACGCCTGCAACTGGCCATCCTGTCGCTCGCCGTACTGGTCGGGCAAATCGTGTTCCTCGACTGGCACGACGGCTATTCCCACCTGCTGCTGGCGGCGAATGCCGCCTGCCTTGCCTACCAGACCTGGTGGATCATTCCATATACCAAGGCCTATCCCCATGAGGTGAAAAATGCGGTCATCGGCGGAGCGAACCGCCAGTTCCGTATCCTCACAGCCAATGTCTTGATGCCGAACCGGAATGCCGAGGGCTTGATCGCGTTGATCCGCCAGCACCAGCCCGACATCTTCGTCACGCTGGAAACCGATACGTGGTGGCAGGAAAGGCTGGATGTGCTCGAGAAGGACTATCCTCATACCATCAAGTGTCCGCTCGACAATCTGTATGGCATGCACGTCTATTCGCGGCTGCCGCTGGAAGACAGCGCCATCCAGTTCCTGGTCGAAGACGACATCCCGTCGATCCATACCCTGGTTCTCCTACCGTCCGGACACAAGGTGCGCATGCATTTCCTGCATCCGACACCGCCCAGCCCGACGGAACACATGGAGTCGACCCAGCGCGACGCCGAGCTGCTGGTGGTCGCCAAGAGCGTGGCCGAAGCCGGCCTGGAGACGCCGGTGATCGTCGCGGGCGACCTGAACGACGTGGCGTGGTCGACCACGACGCGGCTGTTCCGCAAGATCAGCGGCCTGCTCGATCCGCGCATCGGGCGCGGCATGTTCAACACCTTCCATGCGGGCTTCTGGTTTGCCCGCTGGCCGCTCGATCACCTGTTCCACAGCGAGCATTTCACGCTCTCGCACATCGAGCGCCTTCCTTCCTTCGGCTCGGACCATTTCCCGATGCTGGTCGAGCTCACCTATGACAGCGCGCGCGGCGCCGGCCAGGAGGGCCTGGTGGCGGACGAGGAAGACCAGGAGCTGGCCGACGAGAAGATCGCCGAGGAGGATGTGGAAGTGTCAGATGTGCACGAGCCGCAGGCTTGATCAGGCGCTCGACGCTCCGCTCACCAGCGCCTGGGCATAGGCCGTGAAATCGTCCAGGCCGCGCTTGATGATGGTCACCAGCGCCGGCAGCGGGGCTTGCTGGTAATCCCATTCGGCACGGCAGAATTCGCCGGTGCGCTTGAGGTCTTCGGCCAGCGTAGGGACGATCCAGCCGTGTTCGGCCAGCAGGGTGATCACTTCGCGTTCGTCCTGCGGCAGGCCGAGCCGGGCGTTGCCGATCACGTAGTCGCCCATCTCGATGGCGGCTTCCCAGGCGCGGATCACGTTGAGGGTGGCCGCATCCTGGCGCGTGAGGTCGCTCACGAACGTGGTCGGGTCCTTGTCGTATTCCTCGCGCGCGCGCCGGCAGCAGCGTTCGATGGTCCCCGCTTTTTGCACCAGGATGTCGTCGTCCATCACATTGTCTCCGCTAAATCAGGAACATCGCCGCCGCCACGCAGGTCGGCGCCAGCGCCCCCAGGAACAGCCCGCCCATGCCGATCGAACCGTCCTCGAAGCCCTCGCGCAGCAGCGCGGCGCCGGCCGGATTGGGCGCATTGGCGATGACGGTCAGGCCGCCGCCGGCGACCGCGCCGGCCACCAGCATGTACTTCGCGTGATCGGACAAACCCTCGATCAGCGAACCGAGGTAGGTCAGTGCCGCATTATCGGTGATTGCCGTCAGGCCCAGCGCGCCGAAGAACAGCGCGGTCGGCTCCAGGCTCGACACCAGGGGCTGCAGCCACCACTGCTGCATGCCGCCCAGCACCACCAGCCCGGCCAGGAAGAAGCCGACCAGCAGGCCTTCCTTGATGATCAGGCGCGACTGGTGCTTCGGATAGGCCTGGGTATAGCCGAGGAAGAGCAGGAACAGGCCGATGAACAGCACCGGGTGATGGGCCAGCAGCACCACCCCCGCCAGCAAGGCCAGGTGGACGATGGAGACGAGCCAGGGCAGATGCACGTCCTCGACCACGTTGCCCGGCGTCAGGTGGCGGCGCAGCAGCAGGGTGATGACGGTCGCGTTGAAGAGCACCGCCAGCGCGGCGCGCCAGCCGAAGGTGGAGGCCATGAAGGCGCTGTCCCAGCCCCAGGTGGCGGCCACCATCAGCACCGGCGGCGCGGCGTAGGAGGTGAGGGTGCCGCCGATCGAGACGTTCACGAACAGGACGCCGATCGCACCGTACTTGAGCCATTCGGGAATGCCGGGCCGGAATACCTGCGGCGCCAGCATCAGGGCGGCCAGCGTCATCGCGGCCGGTTCGGTGATCAGGGAGCCGGAGAGGGGCACCAGCGCCAGGCCGAGCCAGCACAGGGCCACTTCGGTGCGCACCGGCGCCAGCCGGGCCAGCAGGGCCAGCAGGTCGCGCACGGCGTCGAGCACCGGCTGCGAAGCCGCGATCACCATCACCACGAACACGAACAGCGGTTCGGTGTAGTGGCGCGACTCGACATAAGAAATGGCTTCGCTGCCGCCGGCCAGCAGGGCCATGGCAAGGACCAGCACGAAGGCCCAGAAGCCGAACACGACTTCGACTTCGCCCAGCAGATGGAACAGCCCGGCATGGCGCGGGTGGCGCTTGGCCAGCGAGTGAAACAGCTTGGTGGAAAAGGTGTGGACGAGGGCGATCGCAAACAGGATGGCGCCGGTGAGCTGGAGCGTATTCAAGGATGGGCTCCGTGGCGTGCGTGAGACAGGTTGTTCATTGTCTGGCTGTAAATGGACAAGCCGCCATTATTTCATGATTCGCCGTCCCGGCGCGGTTTTCCAGGGCACGGCGCACCTTTAAGTTCTGTCAATACCAGTCGCCCGACTGGTATGGCCGAAATGAATACATCTTGCCAAATCCGGGCTCAACGAGTACTGTACGTTTATACAGTACTTCTTTGCCAACCCATATGAATTGCTCATCCACCGCAGGCGCTTCCCCTATGGTCGCGCCGGAGGCTTTACACCCTTCGCTCTGGCGCGCCTCGCAATTGGCGCGCGCCGGCACGCGCTGCGTCGACACCGGACATGCCGCCCTCTCTTCCCAGTTGCCCGGCGGCGGTTGGCCGACCGGCACCCTGGTCGAGCTGCTGCAACAGCAGCCCGGCATCGGCGAGATGCGCCTGCTGCGCCCGGCCTTGCAAGCCTGCGCCGAGCGCCGCATCGTCCTGTTGCAGCCGCCCCATCCGCCCCAGGCCCTGGCGCTGGCCGCGCTCGGCCTGCCGCCCTCGCGCTTGCTGTGGCTGCGTACGGGCCGCAGCGCCGACGCGCTGTGGGCGGCCGAGCAGGTGCTGCGCAGCGGCAGTTGCGGCGCGCTGCTGTTCTGGGCCAACCATGCGCGCGGCGAAAGCCTGCGCCGCCTGCACCTGGCGGCCCAGGCGGGGGAAACCCTGTTCTTCATGCTGCGCCCGCTGGCCGCGGCGCAGGACGCTTCGCCCGCGCCCCTGCGCCTGGGGCTGCGGCCGGCGGCGGGCGGCCTGCACATCGACTTCGTCAAGCGCCGGGGGCCGCAGCGCGATGCGCCGCTGTTCCTGCCCCTCGGCTTGCCTCTCACTTCTTCTCTCCTGCACCGACATGCGTTTGTGGATCGGCCTCTCCCTACCCCAGCTGGCGCTCGACATCTTCAGCCCCAACTGGTGCAGTGACCCGGGCAGCGTCGTGCTCGAGCAGGACCGCGTGCTGGCCGCCTCCAGGGCGGCGCGCGCGGCCGGCATCGGCCACGGCATGCGGCGCGCGGGCGTGCTCATGCTCCTGCCCGAAGCGCGCCTGTACGAGCGCAACCCAGCGCGCGAAGCCGAGGCGCTCGATGCGGTCGCGCTGGCGATGCTGCAGTTTACGCCCCAGGTCGCGCTGCTTGAGGAAGCGACCTTGCTGCTCGACATCGGTGCCAGCCTGCGCCTGTTCGGCGGCATCCGGGCCCTGTGCGCCCGCGTGCGCGCCAGCCTGCGCGCGCTCGGCTTTACCGCCTCGGTCAGCTGCGCGCCGACGGCGCGCGCGGCCTGGCTGCTGGCGCGCGCCGCGGCGCATGGCATGGTGCATGGCCGCAATCACAGTGATATGCACGGCGGCAGGCGCGTCCTCGGACGTTCCTTGCGCATGGCTTCGCTCGAGCGTCGCCTCGACCGCCTGCCGGTGGCGCTGTTGCCGCCGGCCCGCTCCTATATGTCCTGGTTCGAGGGCATCGGCTGCGAGGCGCTGGGCCAGCTGCGGCGCCTGCCGCGCCCGGGCCTGCAGCGGCGCTGCGGGCGCGAGCTGCTCGACATGCTCGATGCCGCCTACGGCATGTGTCCCGAGCTGTTCGAATGGGTGGCGCCGCCCGAGAGTTTCCGGGCCCGGCTGGAACTGTTCGACCGCGTCGAGCAGGCCGAGCTGCTGCTGGCCGGCGCCCACCACCTGGTGCTGCAGCTGGTCGGCTGGCTGTGCGCGCGCCAGCTCGCGGTCGAGCGTTTCACCCTGCTGATGGAGCACGAGCGCGGGCGGGTGGCGATGCCGCCGACGACGCTCGAGATCACCCTGGCCGAGCCCGCCTGGCACGACGAACACCTGGTGCGCCTCCTGCGGGAACGCCTGGCCCGTCAGGAGCTGCCGGGGCCGGTGATCGGCCTCGCGCTGGAAGCGCGGCAGGTGAGGGCGATGGCGCCGCCGACCGAATCGCTGTTCCCTGAGCCGGGCGGCGGCGAGGAAGACCGCATGCGCATGCTCGAGCTGCTGGTGGCGCGGCTGGGGCCGGAGAACGTGCTGCAGGCGCTGCCGCAGGCCGATTACCGGCCCGAGGTGGCCAACGAATGGGTGCCGGTGCAGCAGCGAACCGAGCGCGCGTCGCAGGGAGCGGCGCGCTTGCCGCCGGACGTGGCCAGCCTGCCGCGCCCGAGCTGGCTGCTGGCCAAGCCGATCGCACTGCTCATGCGCAACCACCGGCCCTTCTACGGCTCGCCGCTCAAGGTCGCCTCGACCCCCGAACGCATCGAGGCCGGCTGGTGGAGCGAAACGCAAACCCGCGACTACTTCATCGCCGAAGGGCAGGACCATACGCTGTACTGGATTTATCGCGAGCGTATCGTCGGCGCCGGCGAAGATGCCGAGCCGCGCTGGTACCTGCACGGGCTGTTCGGATAGGCGCCTCACGAGCTGGAGGAATTTCCAGGTAGATCGAAGGTCCTGCATCAGCTTAACCGGGCGCTTCCTTCGGCGCGCTTGCGCGATACTGGCGCATGCGGCCCCCCCGGGCTGCTTTGGCTACCAACAATTTCACCCCATGGAGGACCGAGTGTCCGGCTTGATGAACAGCCGCTGGTGCAGCGACAAGAAGCGGCCCGCATTCCCGCCCGGCAGTTTGCAGGCGGGTGGACAGGATGCACGTGCCGCGGTGGGAGCGGTGCGCAAGGTATTGGTCGTCGATGACGAGTCCGACGTTGCGGACCTCGCCGAAATGTTGCTGTCGGCCCACGGCATGGAGGCCATGGTCGCCTATTCGGGCGCCGCGGCCCTCGAGATGCTGGCGGCCCATCCCGACATCGACGCCGTCATTACCGACGTCATGATGCCCGACATGAACGGACTCGAACTGGCCGAGCGCATCGCCGGGAGCTTCCCGGCGGTCAAGATCATCCTGGCGTCAGGCTACATGGCCCCATCCATGTTCAATGGACAAGCGATACAGCAGCTGTTCATTGCCAAACCTTATCGGATCGACCAGCTACTCCGGCTGCTGCGCACATGAACACCTGAGCGCAGCGGCACGCCTCACGCCATCACGACGCGCGTCAGGTGCAACTGGCGGCGCACGACGTAGCCCAGCGATGCGTACAGGGCGATTGCCCCCGTGTTGGCGGGATAGACGTGCAGGAAGGGCTGGCGCCCGCCCGCCATGATGCGGCGCGTGCGTTCGGCCAGCAGGTGGCGGGCATAGGCCTTGCCGCGATGCTCGGGGTGGACGCACACCGCGCTCACCTCGACCGCGCCATGCGGGCGCATCCGTTCTCCCGCCATCGCCGCCAGTTGCCCGCCGTCACGGATGCCGAGGAATTCGCCCAGCTCGTGGGTGCGCCGCGCGAACGGCCCCGGATTGGTCAGCCCGGCAAGCAGGCGCATCTCTTCGGCATCGGCCTCGCCCAGCACCGCGAAGGGCAGCGTGGCTGCCGCGGGCGGGCGCGTGGCCACCATCTGCAGCACCGGGTCGAGCGGCGTCAACATGAGCCCGCAGGCCTGCGCCCCGGCCGGGCACGGCGCCTCTAGCGTGACCAGCATGATCGCCTCGCCGGGCTGCAGCAGCGCCGCCAGCGCCTCCCAGGCCGCAGGACTGCTTGCGGCCAGCGCTTCGTCGGCGATTGCCGCGAACGGACCGATCTCGCGCGGATAGCGCCTGGCCAGCGGGCCGCCGAGGGCCAGGGGGCGGTGGCCGCCTTCGAGGGCCGACCAGACCGGTCGGTCGAGGGCGGCATGCAGGGCAGGGGACAGGGACATGGCTGGCGTCTCTCGCTCGGTAGATGAGAAGATGATAACGCCCCCCGCCGGTGCTGTCGCGATTCCCCGCCTACTCGCCGACCTTGCCGCGCAGGGCCTTGAGCCGCCCGCTGCGCGCCTTGGCATCGAGCCGGCGCAGCTGCGATCCGCGCGTCGGCCGGGTCGGGCGGCGCACCTGCGGGACGACGGCGGCCTGGTCGACCAGGGCCTGCAGGCGCTGCAGCGCGTCCAGCTTGTTCTGTTCCAGGCTGCGCGAACCCTGCGCCTTGAGGACGATGACGCCTTCCTGCGTGATGCGGGCGTCGCGCAGGGCCAGCAGGCGTTCCTTGACGGCGGCCGGCAGGGACGAGGCCGCCACGTCGAAGCGCGCATGCACCGCACACGACACCTTGTTCACATTCTGTCCGCCCGGCCCCTGGGCCCGGATCGCGCTGAATTCGACTTCCGCCGGATCGATGACCGCCATGTCCCACCTGTAAAGCATTGCCGCGGCCACAGCGGCCACGCGGCATTGTAAGGGCAAGGGAGCTGCTTCCACAGCGATCTTGCCGCACGCCATACATTTCGTGTGGCCCAGCATTGCTTGCTACGCTATCATGTATTTACGTGCCCGCTGCATGCCGCGCACACGGCTGCGCGGCCATCCCGGAGGAGCCTTGAACCTGTCGCCCCTGCCCCTTGCCGTGTTCGTCGTCGATGCAGCCGGCACCGTCACGAGCTGGAACAAGGCCTGCGAGAAACTGGCCGGCTATGGCGCCGCCGAGATCCAGGGCATGACCCTGGAGCGCATCGTCGAGTTCGACGACCCTTCCGGAGCCAGCCCCCGCATGGCCGAGCGCGCCGACGCCGAGAATTCGGGCATCCTGCACACGGCCGATGGCCGGCGCCTGCCGGTACGCATCACGGTCGCGCCGCAGTCCTTCGACACCGAGTCGCCCGGCAGCTTCAGCGTCATCCTGATCGCGCGCACCGCCCAGTTCCCGGCGCGCTATGCCCTGATCCAGGACCTGCCGGTGGCCGACATCCTCGAGTCGCTGCCCTGCGTGTTCTACGTGATCGACCAGAGCGGCCACCTGCTGCTGTGGAACCACCAGCTCGAGGAAGCGCTCGAGATGGATGCCGAGGAGCTGCCCGCCTCCAACGTCAAGACTTTCTTCGACGAGAAGGAACGTCCCCTCATCGTCGACAAGATCCTCGCCGCCTTCGACGGCGGCGGCTCCACGCACGAGGCCGAACTGGTCGGCAGGCACGGCAAGCGCACGCCCTACCTGTTCCGCTGCTCGCTTGCCCACCTGGGCAACGTACCGGTCGTGTTCGGCACCGGCATGGACATCACGGCGCGCAAGCAGGCCGAAACCGGCCTGCGGGTGCGCGAGCGCGCCATCTACTCGAGCCTGAACGCCATCGTCATCACCCGCTGCGAAGAGGGCGAGCACCACATCGAGTACGTCAATCCGGCCTTCGAGCGCATCACCGGCTACCCGCTGGCCGAGATCCGGGGCCAGGACCCGCGCTTCATGGCGATTCCGGGCTGCGACGAGGACGAGCGCGACCGCATCCGCGCGGCGCTGCGGCGCAAGGAGGGCGTGCGCGTGGTGCTGCGCAACAAGCGCAAGAACGGCGAGGTGTTCTGGAATGACCTGCGCATCGATCCGGTCTCGAACGGCGACGGCGAGATCACGCACTTTGTCGGCGTCATCAACGACATCACCGAGGCCCGCCACTACGAGCGCCGCCTGCACCACATGGCCCACCACGACCCGCTTACCGGCCTGGCCAACCGCACGCTGCTGCAGGAGCGGCTGCGCCAGGCCATCGACGCGGCCCGGCGCGAAGGCTGCATGGTGGCGCTGGCCTTCCTCGACCTCGACAACTTCAAGCACATCAACGACAACTTCGGCCACGCCGCCGGCGACGCGGTGCTGCGCGAAGTCGCCCAGCGCCTGCGCGAGAACATGCGCGAGAACGACACCATCGCACGCATGGGCGGCGACGAATTCGTCCTCGTCATCTGCAAGCCGGCCAGCCACGAACACATCGCCGAACTGATCGAGCGCATCCGCCGCAGCGTCATGGCGAAGGTACAGGTGAAGGACCAGGACATCCTGCCGGGCACCAGCATCGGCGTCAGCATCTTCCCCGACGACGGCGACAATCCCGAGAAGATCATGCGCGCGGCCGACGCCGCCATGTACCACGCCAAGACCCTCGGCAAGAACAACTTCCAGTTCTATTCCGCCGACCTGAACCAGATCGTGCACGAGCACCTGATGCTGGAGGCGAACCTGAGCCGCGCGATCCGCGAGCACGAGATGGTGCTCGACTACCAGCCGAAGGTGGACCTGCGCAGCGGCAAAGTGGTGGGGGCCGAGGCCCTGGTGCGCTGGCGCCATCCGGTCGACGGCCTGATTCCGCCCGAGCGCTTCATTCCCGTCGCCGAGGAAACCGGCCTGATCGTGCCGCTGGGCGACTGGGTCATCGACGAGGCCTGCGGCGCGCTCAAGGCCATGGAAGCACTCGGCGCGAAGGACTTCGTCATCGCGGTGAACCTGTCGGCGCGCCAGCTGCGCCAGCGCCAGTTCGCCGAGCGCCTCGGCGCGACCCTGCGCCGCCATGGCGTCGACCCGCGTTCGCTCGAACTCGAGGTGACCGAGAGCCAGTTGATGGACCACCCTCACGACGCGCTGGAAGCGCTGGGCCAGCTCAAGGCCCTGGGAGTGCGCCTGTCGATCGACGATTTCGGCACCGGGTATTCGAGCCTGAGCTACCTGCAGAAATTCCCGGTCGACGCCATCAAGATCGACCGCTCCTTCCTGGGCGACGTCGGCCACGACGGCCATCTGGTCATCACGCGCGCCATCATCGCGCTCGGCCACAACCTCAAGCTCAAGGTCGTGGCCGAAGGCGTGGAGACGCGCGAGCAGATCGCCTTCCTGCGCGAGCACGAATGCGACCAGATGCAGGGCTTTTACTTCAGCCCGGCGTTGCCGCGCGACCTGCTGCAGGAAATGATCGTCAGGGACACGCGCCTGCCTGATTGAGGCGGCGCACACTCTCCCCAATGGCAGACCGGAAGAACGGCTGCCTTGCCGGAATGGCATGCTGCACTCGCGCGCCTTTCGTACCGCGCCCTTGCCCGATCGTGTCCTGCCTTCCGTATCGCCTGCCCGCTTTGCTCCTGTCCGCCCTGTTTTGCGCCGAAGCCGCGGCTGCCGACGAGCGCCGCGGCCTGCGCGCGGCGCGCACCGGCCGGCCACGGACGCGCCGCCCAGTTCGTCCGGGTCAACCTGGCCGGCGCGCTCAGCGACGGCCTGCACCGCGCCAGCGACGACGAATCCGACCTCGGTCCGGATTTCCCGGTCGAAGCCGCCGTCGTGCGCCTGCCCGACGGCTACAGCATGGAGGTACGCTGGCCGCTGTCGATGCCGATCGCGTCGGACCCGGCGGCAACGTGACGATCGACGTCGGCCTGCTGGAAGCGTGGAACGAGCGCCAGGTGCACCGTTCGCTGCTGTACCGCTACCAGTGGCGCCACGGCCGGGTCGTCTCGGCTGGCTACGTGGACGAGAAGATGCCGCTGGTGGGGAAACCGCAGCAAGTCGCTGACGCTCAAGCTGCAGTGGGAGATCTGAGCGTCAGCCGGATGATCTCGCCCGGCCGCCACAGGCGCATGCGCGGACCCCAGCTGCCGGCGCCGCGCGTCACGTACAGCGTCATGCCGTCCACGTCGTAGGCGCCGATGTACTTCGCGAAGCGTTTCTGCACCGCATAGCTGAAGGGCCAGATCTGGCCGCCGTGGGTGTGCCCGGACAGCATCAGGTCGACGCCGCGCGCGCTGGCCTCCTCGATGATCGGGGCGGCCGGAATGTGCGACATCAGGATGGTGGCGGCGCCCGTCGGTGCCGGAATGGTGCGTGCCAGGCCGGCGGTGATCTCGCCCCCGTTGCGCATGGCCCGGCCGATGTCCTCGATCCCTGCCAGCACCAGGCCCGGGGCCAGCTCCACCCGGCGGTCGCGCAGCCAGCGCACGCCGCCTTCCTCGAATTCGCGCACGGTGGTGTCAAGGTCGCCATAGAACTCGTGGTTGCCCGTCACCGCCCACACGCCCCACGGCGCTTTCAAGGCGCGCAGGGTAGGGGCCAACTGCGGCTCGCCGATCGGCTCGTCCTCGACCTGGTCGCCCAGCAGCAGGACCGCGGCCGGCTGCAATGCGTTGATCTGCTCGACGCGCGCCGCCAGCCATTCGGAGCGGCGCTGGGCGCCCAGGTGGATGTCGCTGACGGCCACGATGGCGGTGCCGTCCAGCGCCTTCGGCAGGTCCTTCATGACGACCTCCTGGTCGACGACGACGGGCGCACGCATGCCTTGGAAGATGGCGAGGCTTGCTAACAGCACGCCGGCGGCGGCGCCCAGCGCGCGCAGCTTCTGCGTATGCGCACGCCACCACAGGCCGAAGCCGCCCAGGATGTCCGCCGCCAGCAGGCATAGCGACATGATGAAGGTGATGCCCAGCCAGGTCAGCGCGAACTGTCCCGGCCACCAGCGCCAGTCGAGGGCCTGGTCGCCGATGTGTACCCCGGCGAAGTACAACAGCCAGACCAGGAAGGCGCCGATCCACCAGACGCGCCGCGGGATGCGCGAACGCACCGCGTCGAGCGAATACAGGCGGGCGGCGACGTACAGGTGGAAGAGGGTACCGACGATATTGAGGACGATCGAAAACATGGATGCGGGTGCTGGTGGCCGAAGGCGCTTACCTTAGCGCAAATCGGCAAAACCCGTGCGCATGCGGCACGGACCGGACTTGTAAACGAGACAAGGTTTCAGGGGTAAAACAAGTTGCAAATAATATTTGCAAAATTGCTTTAAAAACCGTATTTCGTATGTCTTGAAACTGGCTTGGCATGGCACTAGATTGGAGTCACCGGATGCTCACGATGAGGTCCGGCAACATATATCGCTTAATTTTGAAAGGATATTCATCATGCGTACTTTCGATCTGACTCCCCTGTACCGTTCCGCCATCGGCTTCGATCGCCTGGCCAGCCTGCTCGAGCAGCGCGCCGAGCCGAGCTACCCGCCGTACAACATCGAACTGGTGAGCGAAGACAATTACCGCATCGTGATGGCGCTGGCCGGCTTCACCCGCGACGAAGTGGAAATCGTGACCGAGCGCGACACCCTGCACGTCACCGGCCGCAAGCAGAAGGACGAGACCCAGCGTACCTTCCTGCACCGTGGCATCGCCGCCCGCGATTTCGAGCAGCGCTTCCAGCTGGCGAACCACGTGAAGGTCACCAGCGCATCCTTCGACAACGGCATGCTCACCATCGAACTGGTGCGCGAAGTGCCGGAAGCGTTCAAGCCGCGCAAGATCGCCATTGGCGACGCCAACGGCAACACCCACAACGTGCAGCAGCTGGAACAGCGTAGCGCTGCCTGAGGTGCCGGACGCCTGAGTACAAGGTAGTAGTTTGAAGGAAGGGCGTCCCGCGGGGCGCCCTTTTTGACGATGGGCTTCTGTTCTTCGGATGCGCCGTGTCGGATCATGCCGGAGCTGAACGCGCGGACGGCATAGCCGTCCACCCTACTAATGTTTAAGAGTGGCGTAAGGCCGGAAGTTGCCTGCTTAAGCATGGTCTAAGCCAGCTTTGGGAAGATAAGCCCATCGATAAGACACATCATCGGTCAACCATTTTCATCAGGAGCACATACATGCGTAACGAAGGTGCCGTCACTGCCATCACTGCCAAACGCCTCACGCTGGCCCTGTGTGCCGCGGGCGTCGTCGGCGGAGCGGTCGGTGCACTTGCCGTCAACCATAACAACGTGGCAGCCGAAACCGCGGCTGCCGCAGCAGCGGCGGCGCCTGCAGCCGTGGCCGCCCCCGCGCCTGCCGCCGCCCCTCAGCCTGCGGGCACGGTGACCCTGCCCGACTTCACCCGCATCGCCGCCCAGAACGGCAAGGCGGTGGTCAACATCCAGGTGGTCGGCAGCACCAAGACCGCGAACCGCGGCGGCGTGCCCCAGCTCGACCCGCGCCACCCGTTCTACGAATTCTTCCGACAGTTCCAGGACCCGCGCGGCAGCGGTCGTGGAGCGCCCGTTTTCGGCGCCGGATCGGGCTTCATCGTAAGCCCGGACGGCGTCATCCTGACCAACGCCCACGTCGTGCAAGGCGCCGACGAAGTGACCGTCAAGCTGCACGACCGCCGCGAATTCCGCGCCAAGGTCGTGGGCGCCGACCCGCGCACCGACGTGGCCGTGCTGAAGATCGACGCCAAGAACCTGCCGGTGGTGCCGATCGGTAAATCGCGCAACCTCGCCCCGGGCGAATGGGTGCTGGCCATCGGCTCGCCGTATGGCCTGGAAAGCACCGTCACCGCCGGCGTGGTGAGCGCCACCGGCCGCAACCTCCCGGACGGCCAGGTGCCCTTCATCCAGACCGACGTGGCGGTCAACCCCGGCAACTCGGGCGGCCCGCTGTTCAACACCCGCGGCGAAGTGGTGGGCATCAACTCGCAGATCTACAGCCAGACCGGCGGCTACCAGGGCCTGTCCTTCTCGATCCCGATCGACGTCGCGGTCAAGATCAAGGACCAGATCCTGACCACCGGCAAGGTGCAGCATGCCAAGCTGGGCGTGGCGGTGCAGGAAGTCGGCCAGGAGTTCGCCGACTCCTTCCGCCTCGATACGCCGGGCGGCGCCCTGGTCTCGAGCGTCGAGCGCGGCGGTCCGGCCGAACGCGCCGGCCTGAAGTCGGGCGACGTGATCCGCAGCATCAACGGCCAGGCCATCACATCGTCGCGCGACCTGTCCAGCACCGTCTCGCTGTCCAAGCCGGGCGAGCGCGTGGCGCTCGACGTCTGGCGCGACGGCAAGCTGGTGCGCATCGACGCCACCCTGGGTGACGCGACCGAGAAGGCCAAGCGTAGTCTGCCGGAAGAGCTGGCCGCCGGCGCCGACAACAAGGGCGCCAAGCTGGGCCTGGTCCTGCGTCCGCTCGAGCCGATCGAGCGCCGCCAGAGCGGCATC
This sequence comes from Massilia sp., assembly GCF_046293535.1. Taxonomy (NCBI): domain Bacteria; kingdom Pseudomonadati; phylum Pseudomonadota; class Betaproteobacteria; order Burkholderiales; family Oxalobacteraceae; genus Massilia; species Massilia sp. The sequence goes on from NZ_JBKBOV010000005.1 coordinate 87,623, forward strand.
GCCTCGGGCCTGCTGATCGAGGACGCGCGCGGCGCGGCGGCGATGGCCGGCATCGAGCCGGGCGACGTGCTGGTCTCGGTCAACGGCCGTGCGGTCAACTCGCTCGACCAGGTCCGCGACGTGGTGTCCAAGGCCAGCAAGTCGGTGGCCTTGCTGATTCAGCGCGGAAGTGAAAGAATCTTCATTCCAGTGCGGATTGGCTAAGGAAGCACAGCGTCCTCGACCGGCTGGCATCAACGACAGGGAATCCATGCGCTTACTGCTGGTAGAAGACGATACGATGATCGGCGAAGTGGTGCTCGACCTCCTGCGGGCCGAGCACTACGCCGTCGATTGGGTCAAGGACGGCGAGATGGCCGACACGGCCCTGATGCAGAACCAGAACTACGACCTGGTCCTGCTCGACCTTGGCCTGCCGCGCAAGGACGGGCTGGACGTGCTGCGCTCGATGCGTACCCGCAAGGACCGCACCCCGGTGCTGGTCGCCACCGCGCGCGATTCGGTCGCCCAGCGCATCGCCGGGCTGGACGCCGGCGCCGACGACTACGTCCTCAAGCCCTACGACCTCGACGAACTGCTGGCGCGCATCCGCGCGCTGCTGCGCCGCGCCGCCGGGCGCGCCGAACCCATCTTCGAATACAAGAACATCACCATCAATCCCGCCACCCGCGAAGTGCTGGTCGACGGCACCCAGGTGGCCCTGTCCGCACGCGAATGGGCGGTGCTGGAAGCGCTGGTGGCGCGTCCCGGCGCGGTGCTGTCGCGCGCCCAGCTCGAGGAAAAACTGTACAGCTGGCGCGACGAAGTCTCCAGCAACGCGGTCGAGGTCTACATCCACGGCCTGCGCAAGAAGCTGGGCAGCGACCTGATCCAGAACGTGCGCGGCGTCGGCTACATGGTGCCCAAGGCATGAAATTCAGGGCCAAGCTCAGGTCCAACGTTACGCATTCCCTGCGCGGGCGCCTGTTGTGGTATCTGCTGGCGGCGATCACCATCGCCGCCCTGGCGCAAGCCTCGATCGCCTACCGCACCTCGCTGCACGACGCCGACCAGATCTTCGACTACCACATGCAGCAGATGGCGCTGTCGCTGCGTTCGAGCACGCCCTTGTCGAACAGCGAGGCGCAGCAGCGGCTCCAGGCCAAGAACGAGGCCAACCCGGGCGCCGGCAACGACGACATGGTGGTGCAGATGTGGTCGCCCGACGGGGTGCAGGTCTTCCACAGCGTCTCGCGCGCCCGCCTGCCGCAGCGCGCGGTGCTGGGCTTCTCCAACGTCAAGGCCAACGGCACCGTCTACCGCGTGTTTTCGATCCAGAGCGAAAACCAGACCGTGCAGGTGGCCCAGGACCTGGCGGTGCGCCGCAACATGGCCGGCAACCTGGCGCTGCGCACACTCGGCCCCATCGCCGTCATGATGCCGATCCTGATGCTGGTGGTGTGGTGGGTGGTGAGCGGCTCGCTCGAGCCGGTGGCGCGGGTGCGTTCGCAGGTGGCCTCGCGCCAGGCGGACGACCTGTCGCCGGTGTCGGAAGCCGGCCTGCCGGACGAAGTGCAGCCGCTGGTGCAGGAACTGAACCTGCTGTTCGGGCGCGTGAAGACCGCCTTCGACGCCCAGCAGTCGTTCGTTGCCGATGCCGCGCACGAGCTGCGCACGCCGTTGGCGGCGCTGCGCCTGCAGGCCCAGAGCCTGGACCGCGCCGACACGCCTGAAGCGCGCAAGCTCGCGGTGTCGCGCCTGACCGCCGGCATCGACCGCGCCACCCGCCTGGTCGAGCAGCTCTTGGTGCTGGCGCGCCAGGAAGCCACCGCCGCAGTCGGCACCGTGGCGCGTCCGGTCGACCTGGCCGACCTGGCGCGCCGCACCGTCGCCGACCTGGCCGGCGTGGCCGCTGCCAAAGGGGTGGACGTCGGCATTCATCACGCCGACCCGGCCACGGTGGAAGGGCAGCCGGATGCGCTCCACATCCTGCTGCGCAACCTGGTGGACAACGCCATCAAGTACACCCCGGCGGGCGGCACCGCAGATATCTCGGTGCGCAGCGAGCTCGGCAAGGACGGCGCGAAGGAAGGCTGTATTGTCACCGTCACGGTCGAGGACAGCGGCCCCGGCATCCCGCCGGAAGAGCGCGAGCGCGTGTTCGACCGCTTTTACCGCGTGGCCGGCAGCGAAGCGGCCGGCAGCGGGCTGGGACTGGCGATCATCAAGGCGATCGCCGAACGCCACGGCGCCACCCTGGCGCTGGGTCGGTCGGAACGCCTGGGTGGCCTGTCGGCCACCGTCTGCTTCCAGGATGCGTCAGCGCGCTAGCCGCGCGTCGATCAGGGCGCGGACCTTGTAGGTCAGCGCGGTGATCTCGAACGGCTTCGTGATCACCTCCATGCCCGGCGCCAGCCGGCCGTCGCCGACCACCGCCGTATCGGCGTACCCGGTCACGAACAGCACCTTGAGGCCGGGGCGCCGCAGCCTTGCGGCATCGGCCACCTGGCGGCCGTTCAGCCCGCCGGGCAGGCCCACGTCCGTGATGAGAAGGTCGGCGCGCGTATCGGAGTTCAGTATCTGCAGGCCGGTCGGGCCATCCTGCGCCGTGAGCACGCAATAGCCGGCCTCGCGCAGCACCTCTTCGACGATCTCGCGCAGCGCACGCTCGTCCTCGATGAGCACGATCGTCTCGCCATGGCCCGAGCTGGCCGGCAGGACGCCGGGCGCCGCCTCCGCCTGGGCGGCGCCGGCATGGCGCGGCATATACAGGCACATGCTGGTCCCGCGCCCCGGCTCCGACCGGACCCGCACCCGGCCCCCCGACTGGCGCACGAAACCGTAGACCATCGACAGTCCCAGGCCGGTCCCTTCGCCCAATGGCTTGGTGGTGAAGAAGGGGTCGAAGATGCGCGCGACCACGTCGGGAGGCATGCCGGTGCCGGTATCGGACACGCACAGGGAAACGTACTGCCCCGGCGGCACGTCGCCTTGCGCGTCGCGCTCGTCGATCCGCTCGTTGGCCGTCGCCAGCGTCAGTCTGCCGCCGCCGGGCATCATCGCGTCGCGCGCGTTGATGCACAGGTTGAGCAGGGCATTCTCGAGCTGGGATGGATCGACCCTGGTCAGCCAGAGATCGCGCGCATCGCGCACCTCCAGTTCGATCATCGGGCCGACCGAGTGGCGCACCAGCTCCTCCATCCCGGCGATCAGGCGGTTGACGTCGACCGGCTTGGGATCGAGCGTCTGCCGGCGCGAGAACGCCAGCAGCCGCTGCGTGAGCGAGGCGGCGCGGCGCACCGAGGATTCGCCGATCTCGATGTAGCGTTCCAGCCCGGCGACCTGGCCGCGATGCAGCTTGAGCTTGAGGACCTGCAGGCCGCCGCTGATCGACGCAAGCAGGTTGTTGAAGTCGTGCGCCAGGCCGCCGGTGAGCTGGCCTACCGCCTCCATCTTCTGCGACTGGCGCAAGGATTGCTGCGCCTGTTCGAGCTCGGCTTCGCGCGCCTTGTTCAGGCTGAGGTCGCGCCCGATGGCGACGAAATTCTCGCCGTCGAGCTCCGGTGCGACGGTCCACTCGATGTGCTTCCAGCCGCCTTCGCGGGTGGCGATGCGGTTTTCGAAGCGGGCCGGCTGGTGCGTCTCGGCCATCCGCCCGATCGCCACCAGCGTGGGCGGCATGTCGTCCGGATGCATGAAGCTGGCGTAGGGGCGCGCCAGCAGCTCGGCTTCGCTCCAGCCCAGGACCTGGGTCCATGCGGGGCTGACCGCCGACATGGTCCCTTCGAAGCTGGCCCGGGCCAGCATGTCCTGGGACAGCTTCCAGAGCTGGTCGCGCTCGGCCGTGCGCTCGGCAACCTGGCTTGCCAGGCTCTCGTTCAGCTCGTGGAGCCTGCGCTCGGCCAGCCTGCGCGCGCTCACGTCCTGGAAGATGACCGCTACCTGGCGCTTGGCGGCCGGCTCGACGCGCGAGCACGCCACGTCGAGGTGCCGGCCGGTGGTTTCGAGTACGCGCTCGAAGCGCACCGGCTGCCCCGTTTCCAGCGCGCCCCGGACGATCGCCACCCAGGCGTCCGCCTCGCTCTGGCTCAGCAGGCCTCTAGCCGTCTTGCCGACGATGTCGGGAATGCCGGCATGGCGCATGTAGGCGGGGTTCGCTTCGAGGTGCACGTAGTCCGACATCGGGCCCTGCGGCCCGTCGATGAACTGGACCACGCAAAAGCCCTCGTCGATGGAATCGAACAGCGTTCGATAGCGCGCCTCGCTGTCGCTCAGTCTTTCCTCGGCTTGCCGCCTGTCGGTGACGTCGATCGACACGCCCGTCATCCTGAGCGGCCTGCCGTCGCCGTCGTAGTCGGGCTGCCCGCGAATCGCCACCCAGCGCACGTCGCCGGCCGGCGTCACGATCCGGTATTCGATGTCGTAATCCGCCCCTGAAACGATGCTGTGCTCGACGGCGCCGGCCATCCGGCCCTGGTCGTCGGGGTGAATGGCGGCGCGCAGTTCCGCGTAGCTGAACGGGGCCGCCGGATCGCGGCCGAAGTTGAGCCGGCAGACTTCCGAGGTGCGCAGTTCACCCGTCGCGAGATCCAGGCTCCAGGTGCCGAGACGTCCGGCCTTGATCGCGAAGTGCAGCTCGCGCTCGCTCATCGCCGGCGGCGTTCCCGACGCTTCATGTCCAGCACGCATACGTCCCTCTTTCATCAGCCGAAAAGCATGGTTCATTCAAAGTTTGCAGAACCAAACCATAGCATAGTCGATGACAGGGCCCTACCTGCCGAGGATGGCTTTCAGTGCTCCCGCATAGCGCTCGCTGACGGCCACCAGGTCGCCGTTGCGCAGGCTTAGCCAGTAGCTGCCGTCGCCCCGGGTTTCCATGCCGGCGAGCTGGCTGCGCCGCACGATCGTACCGCGGTGCACGCGCACGAATTCACCCGGCGCCAGCAGGTTTTCCAGGCGGCTGAGCGTGATCCGGTGCAGGACGGTGCGCCCGGCCAGGCGCAGCTCGACGTAATTGCCCGCCGATTCGATGCGCAGGATCTCGCTCACCTTGACCTGTTGGATGCGGCCCACCGAACGAACGCTGATGGCGTCGCGGGATCGCGTGTCGTCGGCATCGACGAATCCGCGCAGCGCCGCGCCATAGGCCTCGCGCTGGCGCTGGCGCAGCATGCCCGCCGCGCGCTCGAGCGCCTGGGCCAGGCGCGCATCGTCGAGCGGCTTGAGCAGGTAGTCGAGGGCGTGCACCTCGAAGGCCTCGATCGCGTGCTCGCTGTAGGCGGTCACGAACACGACCAGCGGCGGCTCGGGGAGGCGGCTCAGCTCACGCGCCAGCGCCAGCCCTGACTGTCCCGGCATCTGGATGTCCAGGAACACCAGGTCGACGTCATTGCCTGCCAGCGCGGCGCGCGCGGACGCGGCCCCGCCGCATTCCGCCGCCAGCAGCCAGCCCGGATGCGCGGCCATGGCCAGGCGCAGGTTGGTCCTGCCCGGCAGTTCGTCGTCGACGATGAGGTAACGGATGGCCATGGCGTCAAGCCTGCTGCGCCAGCGGCAGGCGCACTTCGGCGACGAAGCGCCCGCCCTGGCGTCCGGCGCTCAGCGCGGCCTCGGGGTGCATCAGGCGCAAGCGGTCCCGGGTGTTGGCGAGCCCGAGGCCGGCGCCCGGATTGGCGGAGGCGTCGCCGCGCGCCGGATTGGTCACCCGCACCAGCAACGCATCCCGTTCCTGGACGAAGGACAGGTGGATGTCGCTCGGCCCCTCGCTGCAATCGAGGTCGTGCCGCAGCGCGTTCTCGACCAGGGGCTGCAGCAGCAGCGGCGGGCAGGCGACGCGCCCCAGCAGCTCGCCGGCGCCCTCGACGTGCACCCGCAGGCGCTCGCCATGGCGCAGGCGCTGCAGGGCCAGGTAGTCCTGCACGAAGCGCAGTTCGGCGGCGACGGTGGCGCTGTCGCCGCTGCTCGCGGACAGCACGTAGCGCAGCAACTCGCTCAGGCGCCCGATGCCCTGCAGGGCGAGATGCTTGTCCTCGCTGCGCACCAGGGCGCTGATCGCGTTCAGGGCATTGAACAGGAAATGCGGTTCGAGCTGGGCGCGCAGGGCCAGCATGCGCTGCTCCTCGAGCGCCAGGCGCAGGTTGAGCATGTCGGTCTGCGAGCGCTGCCACGCCAGCTCGCGCTCCTTGGACTGGCGCCAGTAGAAGAAGGCCAGGATGGCGGCAAAGGTGCCGGTGGTCGAGAACCAGCCGACCAGCAGCATCTTCAGCAGCAGTTGCCAGGCGTCTTCCAGGCTGGTGACCTGCAGCAGGTCGCGCTGCCAGGCCATCCAGGTCCACTGGGCAGGCTGGAACAGCAGCACCAGGCCGGCGAACATCGCCGCCACGTTGCGCGGGCGCGCGAGCAGGCCCGGCCAGCGCGTCAGCGCGATCGACAGCAGGCAGCTCAGGACGATGAGCGGCACCGCGTACTCGACGAACCAGGTCGCGAGCAGCGCCGGATAGTGGCTGGAGAGGCCGGCGCGCAGGTTGTCGCTGTAGGTCTGGAGCGCGCCGAGCACGCTGAAGGCCGTCCACAGGCAGATCATGGACAGCACGATCCTGGCGGAGGGCGGAAGGCGGTGGAAGGATGACGTCATCGGAAAAGTATAGCAGCGCGAAAACGCTCGCCAGAGCGGGCGGTGCGCGAGGCCGTCACACGAAAGCCGGCGTTCGTCACATTTCCGGTGGCGGCAGGCAGGAGGCTGCGCACAATGGACCGGTCTTCCACGCACGGACCGGAAAACCGACATGCTCCTTCGCCTGCTTTGCCTTGTCCCCGCCGTTCTCCTGGCGGCTGCCCACGCCGCCGCCATGCCCGCCGAAGTCGAGCAGGAGCTGGCGCGCCAGGGCCTGCCGGCGGGTGCGCTGAGCTACCGGATCGAAGCGCTGGCCGGAACGACAGTGCACGTGCTGGGCGAGCGCCGCGCCCTCAATCCCGCCTCGGCCATGAAGCTGGTGACGACCCTGGCGGCGCTGGATGCGCTGGGACCCGCGCACCGCTGGACTACCTCCATGCTCTCCGATGCCCGGATCGAGCACGGCGAGCTGAAGGGGGACCTGTACCTGCTGGGCGGGGGCGAGCCGAACCTCGGCTGGGAACGCCTGGGCGGCATGCTGCGCAGCCTGCGCGAGCGCGGCATCGTCGCCATCGGCGGGGACCTGGTGCTGGACCGGACCCGGTTCCAGCCGACCCGCGGCGATATCGGCTTGCCCCCTTTCGATGACACCCCGGACGCGTCCTACAACGTGATCCCGGACGCGCTGACGCTGTCGGACTACCTGGTCACCTATACCCTGGCCTCGGGTGGAACCAGGGTGGCGGTGCGGACCGCGCCGCCGCTGTCCGGCGTGGCCGTGCTGAACCGGATGACGCTGAACGGATTGCCGTGCAAGGACTGGCGCGAGACCTGGCGGCAGCCCAAGGTGGAGGAGGGCGAGGGCGGCGTGCTGCGCATCGTCCTGGACGGAAGCTTTCCGCGCGACTGCGACCAGACCGTGGAGCTGCAGACCATCGAGCGCGACCTGTACATCGAGCGCCTGGTGCGCGCGCTGTGGGAGGAGATGGGCGGGCGGTGGCGCGGCCGTGCCCGCGAGGGCAAGGTGCCCGCCGGCGCGGCCGTGCTGGCCGAGCGCCAGTTCGAGACCCTGGCGCAGACGGTCCGCGACATCAACAAGGACTCGCACGCGGTCAAGGCGCGCCTGCTCTACCTGACGCTCGGCGCCACCGCGCACGCCGGCGCCGGCCAGGCGACGCTGGAACGGGCGCGCCGGCGCGTGCTCGACTGGATCGCCGCGCAGGGCGTCGACGGCGCCGGCATCGTCATCGAGAACGGCTCCGGGCTGTCGCGCATCGAGCGATTCAGTGCGGCCCAGCTGGCAGCCTTGCTGAGGTTGGCGGCGGCGAGCCGCTGGTATCCGGAATTCGCCGCCAGCCTGCCGATCGCGGCGCTGGACGGCACCATGAAGAACCGCGTGACGCTGGCGCCCGCGGCAGGCAATGCGCGCCTGAAGACCGGCACCCTGCGCGACGTCGCGGCGCTGGCCGGCTACGTGCGCGACCGGCGCGGGCAGGACTGGATCGTGACGGCCTTCGTCAACGACCCGCAAGCCGGCGAGGGCCGGGGCAGGGCGGTGCTGGACCAGCTGATCCTCTGGGTCGCGCAAGGAAAGGCCGCCGCTCCCGGCACACCGACCATCCACCCTCCTTACTGAATCGAACCATGCATATCATCCGAACCGGCGGCGCAGGCGCGCTGCTGCTGGCGGCGCACGCCTGCGCATCCGCCCAGGCTCCTGCCCCGCAGGCCATCCAGCAGGTCGTCGTCAATGCCGGCGCCCTCGAGAGCCGCGCGCAGTCGACCACCGCCGCCATCGTCGTCGGACGCGAGGAGATCCTGCGCCAGGGCGACGCCAGCCTGCTCGACGTATTGAAGCGCCAGCCCGGCATCACGCTCGACGCCACTGCCGGGAAGGAGGCCGCCATCCGCATGCGCGGCCTGGGCGGCGGCTACGTGGCGATCCTGCTGAACGGCGTGCCCGCACCAAACGGCTTCTCGCTCGAATCGATCAGTCCGGAGCTGGTCGAACGCATCGAAATCCAGCGCGTCGCCAGCGCCGAAACCAGCAGCCAGGCGGTGGCCGGCGCCATCAATGTCGTCCTGCGCCGCGCCGGCCCGGCCAGGGGCGAGGCCGCCCACGAGATCAAGGCAGGCAGCGCCTTCCAACGCGGCCACGCGGCGCCGCAACTACTGGCCCGGCACAGCGGCCGCAGGGGGGCGCTGGCCTACACCGTGGCCGCGACCGTGCAGCGCAAGCTGAACCCGATCGCGGCCCTCGGCACCGAGACGGGAGCGGATCCCCTGCTGCTGCGCCGGACGGCCTGGACCGACCACCAGGTGGAAGACATCCTGGAGCTGGCGCCGCGCCTGTGCTGGCAGCCGACCGCCGTTGACAGCATCAGCGCGCAGGGCTACCTGCGCCGGCGCCACATCGACAACCGCAAGCGCGAACACGAGACGACCGAGATCGGCCGGCCGACGGCGTTCCCGCACGCGCAGCAACGCTTCGAGACCCGGCCCCTGCATGCCTATGCCGACCTGGCCTGGACCCGCAGGCTGGACGGCGGCGCGCGCATGAACGCCAAGCTGTCCGGCTTCCGGATGCGGCGCGAAGCCGGCTTCCTCTACCACGGCATGGACGTGCAGGAGCGGCTGATCGAGTCGCATGCGGTCGCTTCCGGTCCGATCGAGCGTGAATGGACCTTCAGCGGCAGCTGGCGCCGCCCGCTGTGGGGCAGCCATTTCCTGGCGGCCGGCTGGGAACTCGGCCGCAAGGGGCGCAGCGAATACCGGCGCGAACGGCATGCCGGCCCGGCCGGCGAGCTGCTGTTCCAGAGCAGCGAGGACTACCGCGCCAGCGTCTCGCGCAACGCCTTCTTCGTCCAGGACGAGTGGGACATCGCTCCCGGCTGGTCGGCCTATGCCGGCCTGCGCCGCGAAGCCCTGCGCACGACCGGCGAGGGCAACGCCGCCGCGCCGGTCGACGTCGAGGCGCGCGCCTGGAGCCCGGTGTTCCAGGCCCTGTACAAGCCGCAGCACGCCGACGGGGACAGTGGGCCGCGCGACGGCCTGCGCCTGGCCGTGAGCCGCACCTACAAGGCGCCCGACATCGTCCAGCTGATGCCGCGCCGCTACACGGTCGACAACAACAACAGCGCCACCAACCCGGACCAGCAGGGCAACCCCGGGCTGCGGCCCGAACTCGCCCTGGCGGTCGACCTGGCCTGGGAGCGCTACTTCGGCGCGTCGGATATGGTGAGCGTCAGCCTGTTCCACAAGCGCATCCGCGACGTCACGCTGGTACGCATCGGCGAACACGGGGGAACATGGACCGCCATGCCGGAAAATGCCGGCAGCGCGACGGTGCGCGGCATCGAGTTCGAAGGCCGGTTGACGCGCGGCGCGCTGTCGGCGCGCCTCAACCTGGCGCGCAACTGGTCGCGCCTGGACAGCGTGCCGGGGCCGGACAACCGGCTCGAAGACCAGCCGGCCCGCAGCGGCAATCTCGGGCTCGACTATGTGCTGCCTGCCGCCCGGCTCGACCTGGGCGGCACCTGGAGCTATCGCGGGCGGGCGGTCAGCCGCGCCAGCGCGCTGGTCCTGAGCGACGACGGCAGCAGGCGCCAGCTCGACCTGTACGCGCTATGGAAGCGCAACGCCGGGTCGCGGCTGCGCCTGTCCGTGGCAGGCCTGTCGCAGCGCGACTACCTGGAAAGCCTGGCCTACGAGGGGCGCGGACCGCTGCAGCGCTCGACCGTCTACCGGGTGCGTCCGACCTGGCGCCTGGTGTGGGAGCAATCCTTGTAAGGGCCGGGCTCAGGCCTTGGGCCCGCCGTGACAGCCCAGCTTGCGGTAGCGCTTGCGCAGGCTGAGCAGGTCCAGCTGCACCGACTCCATCATCGCGACGCGCATGCGCCGCTCGGATTGCTCCGCTTCGACGATGGCCGCGCGCAGGCGGCCGCACGCCGGCTCCTGCTTCACGCGCGGGCGCGCGGCAGGACAGTGCTTGCCGGCGGCTTCACAGCGTGCGGGCTGCGGCGCCGGCTGGCCGGCGCCGGCCGGCAGCGGTACGCAGGACAACAGCAGGCTTGCCGCGAGCGAGGCGGCAGGTCGGGGGGCGAGCTTGAAAATGGTGGTCTCCGTCGTATCGGAGGGTCGCTCGGCGCTGCCGGCCCCTCTCGTTCTTGGGTGAGGCGCGCAGGATACAAGTGTTTTGCCCGCCGTATTCTATCCAATTGTCACATCGGCAATGCGGGCCTCCGGCAGGCCCGGCGCGCTGGCGGTAGAATGGCCCCTTTGCTCACCAGGGCCGCTGGCCCTGAACGGATATAGAGGAATCGATGAAGAAGCAAGCAGTCCTGTTGGCTGGCCTGGCGGCGGCCGGCCTGGCCTCGGCCCAGGAAGTCGTGCGGATCGGCCACGCGGCCGCCGTGACCGGCCCGGTGGCCTATTTTGGCAAGGACACCGAGAACGGAGCGCGCATGGCCATCGAAGCGCTCAACGCGAAGGGCGCCAGCATCGGCGGCAAGAAGGTCCGCTTCGAGCTGGTCGCCGAGGACGACGCCGGCGAGCCGAAGCAGGCCACCGCCGTGGCCCAGAAGCTGGTGGACGCGAAGATCAACGGCATGGTCGGCCACGAGACCTCGGGCACCACCATCCCGGCCTCGAAGATCTACCATGCGGCCGGCATCCCGCAGATTTCGCCTTCGTCGACCTCGCCGATGTACACCCGGCAGGGCTTCAACACCACCTTCCGCGTGGTGGCCAACGACGTGCAGTTGGGCCAGGCGCTGGGCCGCTACGCGACGGGCACCATGAAAGCCAAGCGCGTCGCCGTGGTCGACGACCGCACCGCCTACGGCCAGGGCCTGGTCACCGAATTCGCGCGCAGCCTGCAAAGCCAGGGCGGCAGCATCGTCGCCAAGGAGTTCACGAACGACAAGGCGACCGATTTTTCCGCCATCATCACCCGCATCCGCGCCACCAAGCCCGACCTGGTCTTCTTCGGCGGCATGAGCGCGACCGCCGGCCCGATGCTGCGCCAGATGAAGCAGCTCGGCATGAACGTGCGCATGATGGGCGGCGACGGCCTGTGCTCGGACGAGATCCACAAGCTCTCGGGCGGCACCATGGCGGACGGCCAGGTGGTATGCGCGGAAGCCGGCGGCGTGCAGGGCGAAGCCCGCGCCGCCATGGACAAGTTCCGCGCCGATTACAAGAAGCGCTTCGGCATCGACGTCCAGATCAACGCCCCCTACGCCTACGACGCCGTGATGACCATGGCCGAGGCGATGGCGCAGGCCGGCTCCAGCCAGCCGGCGAAGTACCTGCCGGTGCTGGCGAAAATCCAGCACAAGGGCGTGACCGGGCCGATCGCCTTCGACGCACGCGGCGACATCAAGGACGGCACCATCACGCTGTATTCGTTCAAGGGCGGCAAGCGGTCGCTGCTCTCCGTCACCAAATAAGGAGCACGGCCATGGCAGGAAGCGATCCCATCAAGCCGGACGCCTTCGCGGCGCTGCAGGCCCGTTTTGGCCAGCAGTCGCGCAAGGCGCAGGCCTATTACACGGTGATGCACGAAGTGCGCGCCATCGCCGGCGGGGACGATGCCGCCAACGCGTGGATGAACGAGGCGCAGCCTGCGCTCGGCGGCAAGACTGCCGCCGAGGCGGTGGGCGAGGGACGCGCGGAGGAAGTCCTGGCCTACGTGCGCTCGCTGAAGAAGTAAAGCCGCTTCAGAACACCCCGATAAGGAGCAGCACGATCAGCGTCAGCACGATCGAGATGGCGATGGAGCCGAGGCAGCCGAGTTTGTTCGAGAAGAATAGGAACATTAGTCCCCCGGTCCTTCGCCCGGCATCGTGTCGGCCATCAGCCGCAGCTCTTCCGGCGTCAGTTCTTCCGGCTTCTTGTTCTCGAGGCCGTCGAAATCCTGCTGCTTCGACACATCCTGCCCGGCCTGTTGCTGGCCCTGCGGCGCGGCCTGGCCGGCCACGCCTGCCTGTCCCTGCTGTTCCTGCGATTTCTGTTCGTTGCTCATGATGTGCTCCCTGGATGGCATTGCCCAAGAGGTGATGGATCCAGTGTGGCACAGAGTCGTTTTCGGCGGCGTCCGGCTCGATGCGGCTAGTGTCGCGGCGACGCTGAGCTGCGGCCGAGCGCACGCTCGACGCTGAGCGCCAGTTCGGCCAGCTGGAAGGGTTTGCGCAGCAGGATGTCGTCACCCAGGACCTGGTCGATCAGGTGCATGTCCGCATAGCCGGTGGCGATGATCATCGGTATGCCGGGGAATACCTCGCGCGCGCGCAGCATCAGTTCGGCCCCGGTAATCCCGGGCATCAGGTAGTCGGTGATGATCAGGTCCGGACGTCCGCGCCCCAGTTCGCGCAGGGCGGCCGCGCCGTCCGCGGCCTGGGTCACGGCATGCCCGAAGGCCTCGAGCGACTGCACCATCGATTCGCGCACGAAGTTGTCGTCCTCGACCACCAGGATATGGAAGCCCTGTCCGGCGGCCGCGACGGCGTCCGGCAGCGGCGCCGCGGCGGGGATCTCGGTGCCGTCCCAGGCGCGCAACCAGATTTCGACTGTCGTGCCTGCGCCGGGCTGACTCAGGATGCGCGCCGCGCCGCCCGACTGCTGGGCCATGCCGTACACCTGGCTCAGGCCCAGGCCGGTGCCCTTGCCGACGGCCTTGGTGGTGAAGAAGGGCTCGAAGACCTTGGCCGCCAGTTCCGGCGCCATGCCGGGGCCGTTGTCGGTGACGGCGATGCACACGTAGTCGCCGGACGGGAGCAGGTCATCCGGCGCTTCTGCGTTCCCCGCATGAAATCTCAGCGCGCCGCTGTCGCCCATGGCGTCGCGCGCATTGATGGTCAGGTTCAGCAGCGCCATCTCCATCTGGTTGGCGTCGGCGAACACGCGCGCGCAGCCTGCCTCGACCTCGAAGCGCAGGTCGATGCGCGACCCGACCGAGGTCGCCACCAGTTCGCGCACACCCTCGAACAGGACGCTCACCTCGGCCGGGCGCAGGTCGAGGTTCTGGTTGCGCGCGAAGGCCAGCAGCTGGCTGGTCAGCTTGCCGCCGCGCTGGCAGGCGCGGCGCGCGATCTCGGCGCGCTGCCTGGCCACCTCGTCCTTCGACAGCAGCAGGATCAGGTCCATGCTGCCCTGGACCACGTTGAGCAGGTTGTTGAAGTCGTGCGCGATGCCGCCGGTGAGACGGCCGACCGCTTCCATCTTCTGGAACTGCACCATCGCCTGCTGCACCCGCTCGCGTTCGATGACTTCGTTCATCAGGCGGTCGTTGGCCCCGGCCAGGGCGCGCGTGCGTTCCTCGATGCGCGACTCGAGCGTCTCGTTGAGCGAGAGCAGGGCCTGGCGGCTCTGCTGCAGGCTGGCGGCGTCGCGCTCGCGGTCGGCCAGCAGGTCGCGCGCCTGGTACTGGCGGCGCCGCGCGCGCAGCGCCGAACTGGCGGCGCTGCGCAAGGTCTGGGCATTGAGCGGACGCTCGAGCAGGATGATGTTGCCCAGCTCCTCCAGCCGGGTGCGGGTGCCGGCGCTCGCCAGGCCGAGCGCCTTGCCGAGCAGGATCACGAAGGGAAAGTCGGACCAGGGCTCCTGTGCCGCCAGCCAGGCGTGTAGGGGGGCGAGATCGGCCCCGTGCAGCGCTTCCTCGGCCACGATGGCCATGCCGGCGCCCTCGAAGATGGCGGCGGCCAGGCCCGCGAAGTCCGGAACCACGCCGCAGGCCGCGCCATCCTGCGCCAGGACGGCACCCATGACTTCGGCGTCGCGCCCGCGCGGCGCGAGGATCAGGATGCGCTCGTCGTGCCGGCTAGCTGGCGACATCGGGAATGTCCGACATCATCGGCGTCTGGCCGTGGTAGCTGGGCAGGCCGGTGAGGACGCCGTCGAAGCCTTCCAGCGGTTCGCCGATCCGGATGCCGTCGGCGCCCAATTGCAGCTCGTGGATGGTGAGCGCATGCTCGGCGGCGCGGCTCTTGATGACCGTGACGGCGCGGCGCAGGCGGCCGTTCGACTCGAAGAAGCGCATCAGGACCGTGCTGTCGCTCAGGTAGCTCAGGTCGACGTCGGACTTCACTTCGCCGATCATGCCGTGCTGGCCCAGCACCAGCACCGTGGTGACGCCTTGCTGGTTCAGGTAGGACAGCAGTTCGTGCATCTGCAGGATCAGGTATTGCTCGCCCGGCATCGCCTGCAGGTAGGCGTTGAGGCTGTCGATGACGATGAAGCCGACCTTGGAGAGCTCGACCGCGTCGCGCAGCATTTGCGCGAATTCGCCCGGCGACAGCTCGGCCGGGTCGATGTGGTGGATGCGCAGCTGGCCGTTGTCCACGAAGGTCCGCAATTCCATGCCAAGCGCGCGGCTGCGCGCGAAGAAGGTGCCCAGCCCTTCGTCGAACAGGTAGAACGAAGCCTGCTCGCCGCGCTCCAGGGCGCTCAGGAGGCAGCGCGTCGACAGCGTGGTCTTGCCGATGCCCGAAGGACCGACGATCAAGGTATTGGTGCCGCGTACCAGGCCGCCGCCCAGCAGGGCGTCGATGCCTTCCGAGCCGGTGGAACGCACCGCCGGCACGAAGTCGCGCAGGTGCTCGGCCGCCACCAGGCGCGGATACATGGTGATGCCGCCGGTGTCGAGCGTGTAGTCGTGATAGCCGCCGCGGAAGCGGATGCCGCGCATCTTGATGACGTTCACGCGCCGGCGCTCCTTGCCGAATTCCTTGGCGATCTGTTCCAGGCTGATGACGCCGTGCGCGATGCTGTGCAGGTGCTGGTCGGACTGGCTGGTCTTGTCGTCCAGGAGCAGGACGGTGCAGGCGCGCGCCGCGAAGAACTGCTTCAGGGCCAGGATCTGGCGCCGGTAGCGCAGCGGATTCTGCGCCAGCAGGCGCATCTCGGACAGGCTGTCGAACACCACCCGCACCGGGCGCAGCGCGTCGACCTGGTTCATCACGTTGCGGGTGGTCTCGCCCAGCTCGATTTCGGACGGGTGGAACACCGACTGCTGGGCGTTCGGATCGAGCTCGGTGTCGCCCGCCAGGTCGTAGACCGACAGCGCGCCGATGTCCCAGCCATGGCTGGCCGCCACCGCCGCCAGCTCGTCGGCGGTTTCGGACAGGGTGATGTACATGCCGCTCTCGTTCCTGGCCGCGCCGTCGAGCAGGAACTGCAGGCCGAGCGTGGTCTTGCCCGCGCCGGGCGAACCTTCGACCAGGTAGATGCGCTGCGGCATCAGGCCGCCGCCCAGGATGTCGTCGAGTCCGGCGATGCCGGTGGAAATGCGGGTGTCTGCGGCGCTGGTCATACGTGCATGGTAATGGAAGGCGGAGATGCTGGGCATTATATACACAGGCAAATCCGCCAAATTCTCATTGTTACACATGCGAACATCACGTGTAATGAAAAAGGGTCCCGGCGGGGACCCTTCGAGGCGTGGCCGCGCGCCGCGGATCAGAAACGGTGCGACAGGCGCGCGAACCAGGCCGCCCCGTTCAGGCCGAACTGCACGCTCTCGTACTTGAAGCCGTTGTCGGTCTCGTTCGGATCCTGCACGCTCGGCTTGACGTCGAAGATGTTGGTGCCGCCGACGGTGAATTTGGTCTTGTCCGTAAAGGCCCAGGTGAAGGACAGGTCGGCGGAGGTCCTCGGCTCGTAGTACTGGTTCGGCACCGGCGGGCCCGAGAAGGTGCCCAGGGTCTGCGGACCGAAGTGCACGATGCGTAGCGCCGTTTCCAGCTTGCCCAGGGTGTGGTCGAAGCCCAGCGTGGCCTTGCGGCGCGGCGCGCCCTGCTCGATGAACAGGCGCTCGCGCTCGGACAGCAGCACGTCTTCGAAGCCCTGCAGGGCGCTCGGCGCATGCACGCCGGTGACTTCGGTCTTGCTGAAGTTGAGCGCCAGGAAGGCGTTCAGCTTGCCGGCGCCCGCGTCCATGCGGTGCGACAGCGTCACGTCCAGGCCCTGGGTCTTGGTGTCGACCGAGTTGACGAAGAACTGGGCCTGGCCCACGCCCAGCTGCTGCAGGGTCGTGCCCAGCGCAGGATAGTTGTCGGCGTCGAAGCGGCCCGACAGCACGATGCGGTCGTCGATGTCGATGCGGTACAGGTCGGCCGTCAGCGAGGTGGCCTGGCCGGGAGACCAGGTCAGGCCCAGCGTAGTGCTCCTCGACTCCTCTTCCTTGAGCTGCGGGATGCCGGCGGCATTCGCCACGCGCCCGCCGTTCGGGGCCAGCACCACGTCGAGCGGCTGGCCGTTCACAAAATCGGTGAAGGTCGACGAGAAGTAGACCTGCTGCAGCGACGGCGCGCGAAAGCCGGTGCTCGCGGAACCGCGCAGCAGCAATGCCGGGTTGATCCGGTATGCGGCGGCGAGCTTGCCGGTGGTGGTGGCGCCGAAGTCCGAATAGCGCTCGTGGCGCAGCGCCGCCTGCAGCTTGAAGCCCTCGGCGAGGTCGGTCTCGAGGTCGAGGTAGGCGGCGTTCGAGTGGCGGTCGTTGTCGGTCTGGTCGCCCGGCTGGAAGCCCGGGAAGCCCTGGCTGCCGGCATTGCCGCCCACGCCCACGCCGTCCGCGTCGATCCAGGAACCCGGTTCGCCCGCCTTGATCTGGTAGTTCTCGCGGCGGTGTTCGAAGCCGAAGGCCACGTTCATGCCCTTGCCGATGCCCTCGAAGAAGCGCGAGAAGTCCAGGTTGGTGGTCGCCTGGCGGAACGAGAAGCCGCCGGCGTCGAACATGCTGGCGCTCCTGCCCGGCCCGCCGCGCAGCAGGTCGAGGTTGGCGATCGACGCGTTGAGCGTGTTCGCGATGGTATAGCGCATGCGGTTCTGGCCGAAGGTCTGCGACAGGTCGGTGTTCCATTCGCCCAGGCGGAAGCGGTAGCCGAGGGTGCCGTAGTGGTCGTTGATGTCGCCGTTGATGAAGGGGACGAAGCCGTTCGGGTACATCGCGGCCGAGTTGCGCGAAGGGATGTCCTCGGAGCCCAGGCCCTCGCGCGCCCAGGCGGCCGAGGAGGCGTCGCGGTTCTGGGCGCCGGCGGTGACGTACAGCTTGCCGTCGCCCGCCGGGAATTCGCCGTTCAGGTAGACGGTGCTGTTCTGCGACTTGGTGTCGCCGATGATGCGCGAGTTGCCTTCCTCGGCGCGGTTGGAGCGGCCGCGGTCGTAGTATTCGCCGGTGATGCCCAGCACGCCGCCGCCCATGGCCACGCCGCAGTAGGCCGAAGCCAGGTAGTTGTCGCCGTCGCCCTCGGTGTACTGGCCGAAGCCCGCGACCATCTCGCAGCCCAGGCTCTTCTTCAGTTCGATGTTGAGCACGCCGGCGATCGCGTCCGAGCCGTACTGCGCGGCGGCGCCGTCGCGCAGCACCTGCACGTTACGGATGGCCATCAGCGGGATCGCGTTCATGTCGGTGCCGGTGTTGCCGCGGTTGCGCGCGCCGAACAGGTTGACCAGTGCGGTGGTGTGGCGGCGCTTGCCGTTGACCAGCACCAGGGTCTGGTCCGAACCGAGGCCGCGCAGGGCGGCGGAGTCGATCAGGTCGGCGCCGTCGGCGCCGGTCTGGCGCGTCGAGTTGAACGAGGGCGAAACGTTGTTCAGGACCTGCGCCAGGTCGAACTGGCCTCCCTGTTCGGCCGCCTTGGTCATCGGGATGAAGTCCACCGGCACCGGCGTATCGATATCCGAGACGTTGCCGACGCGGCGCGAGCCGACGATGCTGACGCTCTGGATGCCGCCGCTACCCTTGCTGTCCTGGGCCGCCGGGGTGCCGGCGGCGACCGGGGTGGTGGAGGGCTCCTGGGCAGCGCTCTGGGCGAAGGCGGCCGGGATCAGGGTAGCGAACGCGGCGCCGCCGTACAGGGCGCGCAGGACCGACTGGGGGAGGCGTTTGAGTGTGAGCACTTGGTTACTCCGAGGGAAAATTGAATACTAAACAATCCCGTGAGAGGGCACCAAGCCGCTGTATCATTAACACAACGTTGTAAATATATAACTCTCATTTATTCCATGGGCGTGACCGGTAGCGCCAGACGGGATATGTCGGAAAAATTTACATGATGAGCTGCTGTGGTGATGTCGATTTTATAAGTTGCTGATTTGCATGCGTTTTTTCCTATTAGCACGATTAATGCTTATAGACAATTGTTAGTCTATTCACATACACATAACCAGGGAATAAAAAAATGCAGATCATTAAACACCTTGCTATCGGTATCGTCCTCGCCAGCGCCTTCACGGCTTCCGCAACGGCTGCGGTCGTCCAGACCGGCACCGGCAGCGGCACCTACGATGGCTTCCAAGCCTGGGGTCTGTACGACCTGTCGACGGTCACCTTTGCCAAAGGCACCAACCTGGTCACCGGCCTGACCTCCAGCGCCATCGCCTACGACCAGGGCTGGGGTGGTGTATCGCCGAATGAAAACCGCGTCCTCATCACGCTCTACCAGGGCAACAAGCTGCTGTGGGACACGCAGGTGGCGGGCGCCGGCCGCCATACCTACGATACCCAGTATTTCGACATCGCCAACAACACGACGGCGCTGACGGGTCTGAATAACGCACTGGCTGCGATCAAGTGGAACGACAACGCGGCCGTGACGATGCGCATGCAGGCCAACCCGCTCGGCTATGGCGGCTGGGAACTGCACGTGCGCGAGGCCACGTTCAGCGTCACGTCGGTGGCGAGCGAGGTGCCGGAACCGGCATCGCTGGCCTTGCTGGGCCTGGGCCTGGCAGGCCTGCTTAACGCCCGCCGCAGGAAGAACGCCTGAACATCCCCGGATGACAAAAGCCCGCTCGTCGCCGAGCGGGCTCTTTTTTGTTTCGTGCGGTGCCGGGTGCGGCGCAAGGGCCGCACGGCACGCTAGTGCATCAAGGCTTCCTTGCCGCCGATTCTTCCTTCGGCCACGCCACGCCGAACCAGGCGGCGCCCAGCGCCTTCTGCGCGTCGCTCGCCTTGTCCGCGGCCTTCAGCTTGGCCTTGCCCTTCGGCTGCTGCAGCGGGGTGAGCTGCTTTTCCACCAGTTCGTCGCGGCGGAACAGGTGCACCTTGAACGGTGCGGTCTTCAGCAGCGACATCTTGTCGCCGATGTCCTTGGCGGACACGCGCAGGCCGTTCACCGCCACCAGCGTATCGCCCGAGACCACACCGGCCTTCCATGCCGGGCTGTCGCGTTCGACGACGGTGACCAGCGCCGGGTCGCTGCCTTCGCGCAGGGTCCAGCCGGCCCACCATTCGGTCTTCTGCTCCTGGTCCTTCGGCACGTCGACCAGCTTCTGCAGGCCGACCTGGGCCAGCAGGGTGTCGAACGGGATCTCGGCGGTGCCGTCCACATACTGGGCCCACCAGCCGCTCCAGTCCTGGCCGCTGACGCTGCGCAGGGCCGCCAGCACGGCGGGGACGTCATAGCCGCCCTGGGCGGTCGAGTGCTTCTCGAACAGGATGCGGTGCATGTCCTCCAGCCCGCGCTTGCCGCCGGTCTGGCGGCGCAGTTCGATGTCCATCATCAGCGCCAGCAGCTGGCCCTTGGAGTAGATGTTGACCGAGGCGTTGCGCGCGCGCTCGCCGCCGACGGCGATCCACTCGTCGAAGCTGGCGTCGGCCGCGCTCTGCTGGAAGCGGCCCGGCTGGTGCAGGTAGTCGTCGATCAGCTTGGCGTAACCCTCGAGGAACTCCTCGCGCTTCTGCAGGCCGGCGCGCAGGACGATCAGCTCGTCGTAATAGGAGGTGTGGCCTTCGGCCACCCACAGCAGGCGGTTGTAGTTCTCGTTCTGGTAGTCGTAGGGAACCATCTCTTTCGGACGGTAGGCCTTGACGTTCCAGGTGTGATAGAACTCGTGCGCGGCGACGCGCAGGAAGTTCAGGTAGTCCTTGCGCGGGGCGAAGGTCCAGCGCGGCTTCTGGATGACGGTGGAGTTGGCATGCTCGGTGGCGCCGCCGACGCCGTCGGTGGCGTGGACGATGAACAGGTAGCGCTGGAACGGATACTGGTTGCCGTACATCTTCGCGGTCTCGACGACGATCTTCTTCAAGTCGGTCATCATCTGCTTGCCGTCGTGGTTGCCGCGGCCCCAGATCGCCAGTTCGATGGTACGGCCGGCCACCTTGTCGGTGTAGAACTCGTGGATGCCGGTCTCGATCGGCGCGTCGATCAGCACGTCGTAGTTCGGCGCCACGAAGCAGTGGTCGCATGCCCCGCTGTCCATGCCCGAACGCGACTTCCAGCCCTGCGGCACATCCAGCTTGACCGTGACCTTCTCCTGGCGGAAGGGCGCCGCGTAGACGAACACGCCGCTGGCGTCGAGATAGGCATGGGTGTCGTCGATGTGGCGGGTGCGCTCGCCCAGCAGGTTGGCATACAGCTCGTACTGCACCGTCACCGCGTCGCCCGGCTTGGTACGGACCTGCCAGGTGCCCTTGTCGGTCTTGGCGACCGCCAGCGGCTGGCCCTTGGCGTCGAAGGCCTTGAACAGGCGCACGCCGTTGGCGAGGTTCAGCATGTTGTAGCGGCCGGTGCGCCAGTTCGGCATCGAGACGTCGAGCGTGGTGCCGGCGGTGGCCGGGAAGGTGGCGCGCACTTCGGCCAGGTGCTGTGCCGCATCGGTAATGCGCAGCTGGTAATCGACGTCGGCGCGCGCGGTAGCGCTGGCGCCGAGCAGGATCAGGGGGAGGGCGTAGGCAAGGAAGGGTGGTTTCATGTCCGCGGTTGGTCTGGCTCTGCTTGAGCGCTAGTGGATATCCGCGGAAGTGTAGCTTAGCTCGCACCGGACGGACAGTGCATTCTCCTGTATGTACGGATCTTATCGCGAGATGCTTGTGACGACGGCGGCGGGTTCGGCGCGGCCGCCGACCAGGATCGCGCCGTCTTCCACCCGCGTCCGGATCAGGCAGGCCTGGCCGGTGGCATGTCCCTGATGCAGCACGATGCCGTGTCCGAGCAAGGCGGTGAGCGCGCCCGCCGCCACGCCGGTGGCGCTGTCTTCCAGCACCGGATCGAGATGGTTGAAGTTGCGGCCTTCGAAGCGGTCCGCATCAGGCCCGTCTCGCAGGTGGCACCAGGCGTAGATGCCGTTGATGCCGGCTTCCTTGCCCCAGGCCGTGACCGCCGCCAGGTCCGGCCGCAGGCCGTGCAGGGTGGCGGCGTCCGGCACTTCGACCAGCAGCTTTGGACTGCCCACCGAGGCGACGCGCGGCGGCGATACCGACACGAAGCCGGGCGCAGCGAGCAAGTGCTCCAGCAGGCCGGTTGCCAGCGCCGGCTGCGCCACTTCCTGCGCCTGCAGGCGAACGAAGCAGGCGCCGCCATCGCGCTGGAGTTCGAGCCGCTGGCCGCGCATCGCCGTCGTCACCGCCAGGATAGAGGCATCGGGATGGCGCGCGAACAGCACGTGCGCCACGGCCAGCGTCGCATGCAGGCAGAGCGGGCTGCGCATGTGCGGGTAATAGAAATCGACGACCTCGCCGTCGAGGAAGACGCAGGTGGTGTTGCGCGCTTGCGCCAGCGCGCGGCGTGCTTCCTCGTTCGCCTGGCCGCCCTCGATCACGAGGGCCGGGTTGCCGTCGCCGGCGTGTTCGCCAAAACAGCTCAGTGCATGAATCCGCATGCGTTTCTCCTTGTCGAGCGGCTCGTCTCGGTTATACTGTGTTTTTATACAGTATTGCCGGTTTGTCCAGCATTGTAGCTCCTTCCTTCCCCCTTTGCCGATGACCGATCCGTTCCCGCCGCCACCACAGGTTTTGCCTCCCTATGCGGAGCTATTCTGCCTGTCGAATTTCTCCTTCCTCGAAGGAGCCTCTCATGCGGAGGAACTGGTGGCGCGCGCGGTCCAACTCGATTATTTCGCGCTGGCGCTGACCGACGAATGTTCATTGGCCGGCGTGGTGCGCGCCCATGCCGAGGCGAAGAAGGCCGGCCTGCACCTGGTGATCGGCGCCCACTTCCACCTGAAGAACGCGGACGGCAGCCCGGCGCTGTCGCTGGTGCTGCTGGCCAAGAACCGCAACGGCTACGGCAACCTGTCGGAACTGATCACCCTGGGGCGCACCCGCAGCGCCAAGGGCACTTACTTCCTGACGCCGGACGACCTGGCCCGGCCTGCGCCGGAGTACGCGCACCTGAAGCACATGCCGGACTGCCTGGCGATCCTGTTGCCGCACTACCCCTCGCACGAGGCGGCGGGCGTCGACCGCCTGCACGGGCAGGCCGCCTGGATGGCGAGCACCTTCCCGGGGCGCGCCTGGCTCGGCCTGGTCCTGTTGCACCGCGCTTTTGATGAGCCGCACCGCGCGACGCTCGAAGAGGTGGGCTGGCAGCACGGCCTGCCGATCACGGCGCTCGGCCACGTGGTGATGCACGTGCGCTCCCGTAAACCCCTGCAGGACACGCTCACCGCCACCCGCCTCAAGAAGCCGGTGGCCGAATGCGGCTACGGCCTGGCCCAGAACGCCGAGCAGCACCTGCGTTCGCGCCTGCGCCTGGCCAACATCTATGGACGCGAGGCGCTGGCCGAGACGCTGCGCATCGCGCGCCTGTGCACTTTCTCGCTCGACGAACTGCGCTACGAATACCCGGACGAAGTGGTCCCTCCCGGCATGGATGCCAGCAGCTTCCTGCGCCAGGAAACCTATATCGGTGCGCACCGACGCTTCCGCGACGGCATTCCGGCCAAGGTGCAGGCCCAGATCGAGCACGAGCTGGAGCTGATCGCCGAGATGAAGTACGAACATTACTTCCTCACCGTCTACGACATCGTGCGCTTCGCGCGCTCGCAACACATCCTGTGCCAGGGGCGCGGCTCGGCCGCCAATTCCGCGGTGTGCTACTGCCTCGGCATCACCGAGGTCGACCCGGCGCGCGCCAGCCTGCTGTTCGAGCGCTTCATCTCCAAGGAGCGCAACGAGCCGCCCGACATCGACGTCGACTTCGAGCACCAGCGCCGCGAAGAAGTCATCCAGTACATCTATTCGAAATACGGGCGCGAGCGGGCGGCGCTGGCGGCGGTGGTGATCAGCTACCGTCCCAAGAGCGCGCTGCGCGACAGCGGGCGCGCGCTCGGCATCGACCTGGCCATCGTCGAGAAGGTGGCCAAGACCCACCACTGGTTCGACAGCCGCGCCGATTTGCTCGGGCGCCTGGCCGAGGCGGGACTGGACCCGGAGTCGCGCCTGGCGCAGCAGTGGGCGACGCTTGCCGACAAACTGCTGAACTTCCCGCGCCACCTGTCGCAGCACCCGGGCGGCTTCGTCATCGCGCGCGGCAAGCTGTCGCGCCTGGTGCCGATCGAGAACGCCACCATGCTTGACCGCAGCGTCATCCAGTGGGACAAGAACGACCTCGAAGAACTCGGCCTGATGAAGGTCGACGTGCTGGCGCTGGGCATGCTGTCGATGATGCGCCGCGGCCTGGAACTGGTGGGCCAGCGCTACGGCAACCTGTTCGAGATGCAGGACATCCCGGCCGACGACAAGGCCACCTACGACATGATCTGCGCGGCCGACACCGTGGGCGTGTTCCAGATCGAGTCGCGCGCCCAGATGAGCATGCTGCCGCGCATGCGCCCGCGCCGCTTCTACGACCTGGTGATCGAGGTGGCCGTGGTGCGTCCCGGCCCGATCCAGGGCGGCATGGTGCATCCTTATTTGCGGCGCCGGCAGGGCCTGGAGCCGATCCATTATCCGAGCCCCGAGATGAAAGTGGCGCTGGAGCGCACCCTGGGCGTGCCGATCTTCCAGGAGCAGGTGATGCAGGTGGCGATCCTCGGCGCCGGCTTCACGCCGGGGGAAGCGGACCAGCTGCGGCGCGCGATGGCGGCCTGGAAGCGCAAGGGCGGATTGGAGAAATACTACGACCGCATCGTGCGCGGCATGCTGGAGCGCGGCTACACGCTGGAGTTCGCGGAGGCGATCTTCAGCCAGATCCAGGGCTTCGGCGAATACGGCTTTCCCGAATCGCACGCGGCCAGCTTCGCGCTGCTGGCCTATGCCAGTTCCTGGCTCAAGTGCCACGAGCCGGCGGCGTTTCTCTGCGCGCTGCTCAACAGCCAGCCGATGGGTTTCTACAGCCCCTCGCAGCTGGTGCAGGATGCGCGCCGCCACGGCATCGAGGTGCGCCCTTGCGACGTCACCATCAGCGGCTGGGACTCGACCCTGGAAGAGTTCGACCCGGTCGACCGGTCGCGCCAGCCGGCGGTGCGCCTGGGCTTGTCGCTGCAGCGCGGGCTGAAGCAGGAAGTGGCCCTGCGTATCGAGATGGCGCGCGCGGTGCGTCCTTTCGAGAGCGTGGCCGACCTGGCGCGCCGCGCCCAGCTCGACCGGGGCGATTTGCAGGTGCTGGCCGGGGCCAATGCGCTGCGCTCGCTGGCCGGGAACCGGCGCGAGGCCCTGTGGCAGGCGGTGGGGGCAGTGCCCGACCGCGACCTGCTGCGCCCGACCACGCCGCAGGAGGAGCTGCCGCGGCTGGAGGCGCCGACCGAAGCCGACGAGATCGTGGGCGACTACCGCGCCCAGGGCCTCACCCTGGGCCGCCATCCGCTGGCGCTGCTGCGCGAAGCGCTGCTGGCCAAGCGCTTCGTGCCGGCCTCGCTTCTCGCCGACTATGCCGATGGCCAGCTGGCGCGCGCCTGCGGCCTGGTGACGGTGCGCCAGCGCCCCGGGACGGCCAAGGGCGTGCTGTTCATGACGCTCGAGGACGAGACCGGGAACATCAACGTGATCGTCTGGCCCACCCTGGTGGAGCAGCAACGGCGCGAGGTGCTCAATGCGCCGCTGCTCGGGGTATATGGGGTCTGGCAGAAGCAGGGGGAAGTGCGGCACCTGGTGGCCAAGCGGCTGGTGGACATGTCGCACCTGCTGGGCAAGCTGCGCGCGCCGAGCCGGGATTTTTGCTGAAGGCCCGTACGCTCGCTTACTGCCGAGTCGTTTTGCCGCCACAGCCAGGCCCATACGTGTGGGCCATCGGCGGCGTTTGGTGCTAGCTTCTCCGGCACAACCCGGCAAGCGGAGGTCGCATGAAACCGATCGTCAAGGCCCTGGCAACAGTCAGTGTTTGCGCCATCCTGTCTTCACCTTTGCAGGCAGGTGCCCAACAGATTACCTGGTCGATGAGCGGTATCGTCGACCAGGGCAGGGACGACCTGAACCTGTTCTTCGGTAGCCCAGGCGAGGTCGTATTCCTCAGCGGCCAAGCCTATACCATGTCGCTCACGGTCGATGCGGCGGATTTCGATTACATCCATTCGACGTCCAGGTTCACCGATTACTCGGGCGCCAGCGTCGGTTTGCAGGGCACGCTGACGATGAACGGGAAGACGCTCACGTGGACGACGCCAGCTTCGTCTTCTACCGTCTACCTGGAACTCGCGCCCGAGCTCTATTCCCCGGGCAACCGCCAAGCCATGAGCATGCGAACGGCAGCCCCCCGCGAGCCCGGTACCGGCGAGCGCAGCATCGTCGCCCGGCATGAAGCGGTCACCTTCGACTGGCCGCTGCTGGCAAGCACGAACCTGGAGCAGGAGATCAGCTTCCCCGAATTCATGCGCGGTGCGGTGTCCGCATCGCACTTCGAGGCCACCGGTATGGGGGCGGTGCCGGACCTGACGACCTGGTTCGTGGGGAGGACGACGAGTGCGGCCTGGACGGTGAGTGCGGTGCCGGAACCCGGGCAGGTCGGCATGCTGGCCGCCGGCCTGCTTGCCCTGAGCCTGGCGCGCCGCCGGCTCGCTGGCCGCTGCCGGCGACGGGCGCTCGCCTGACCGGCCCGGCATTGCCGCGCATGTGACAATGCGCGCATCTTCGACGCGCAGGTTTTCGCTAAGCTGGAGCCGACCCATCGACTCCGGAGACGACATGAAGCCTTCATACCAGGGACGGCTGCTGGCAGCGGCCCTCGTCCTGTACGGGTGCTGTGCCGGCACCCACGCGGCCGGCCCGACGCACGCGGCATTGCGCGCCGAACTATTGAAGATGGAAGCGGGCGACCAGGAGGTCCGCCAGCTCGCGGCCAAGGGGGACTTCAGCCGCTGGGTGGCCGTCGACGACGCCAACCGGGCGCGCCTGAAGCAGATCGTTGCGGCGTATGGCTGGCCGACCGTCGCGATGGTGGGCCAGGACGGGGCCACGGCCGCCTGGCTGATCGCCCAGCACGCCGACCGGGACCAGGCCTTCCAGCGCGAGGTGCTGGCCTTGATGGAACCCCTGGTGCGGCAAGGGCAGGCATCCGGCAAGGACTTCGCCTATCTGTACGACCGTACCCACTACCCGCAACGCTTCGGCACCCAGGGCAGCTGCGTCAGCAGGACCGAGTGGCAGCCTTTCGAGATCGAGGATATCGCCAGGGTCGACGAGCGTCGCAGCGCGGTCGGCCTGCCGCCGCTTGCCCGGTACGCGAGCTTGGTCAAGGAACACTGCGCCAGTCCCCACATGGCCTTGCACAGCGCTGCGCACCCGAAGCGGACAGTCGCCGTTCCCCGGCAGGCGACGAGCCTGGAGCCATGATGAAGCGGCGCGCGGAGCAACCGCAAGGGACGGCGTGGGTGGTGATGGGCGTGTGCGCCTGCGGCAAGAGCGAGATCGGCGCACGCCTGGCGCAGGCCCTGGATGCGCCCTTCATCGAGGGCGATCGCTTCCACCCGCCCGAGAACGTGGCGAAGATGTCGGCCGGGATCCCGCTCGACGACGAAGACCGGCGCGGCTGGCTGCAGGCATTGCGCGCCGAGATCGAGCGCGCATGGAAGACGGATCCGGTGGTCGTGCTGTCGTGCTCCGCGCTCAAGCGCGCCTACCGCGACGTGCTGCGCGGCGACGGTGGCAAGGGAAACGATGTGCGTTTCGTCCACCTGCATGGCGAGCGCGACCTCATCGCCCAGCGCATGGCCGCGCGCAGCAGCCACTTCATGCCGCTGTCGCTGCTCGACAGCCAATTGCGCACCCTCGAACCCCTGCAGCAGGACGAACGCGGCGTCACGCTCGACCTGCGCGAGCCGCCCGAACGGCTGGTGGAGCAGGCGCTGTCTTTCCCGTTCGCCTGAACCGTACCGGCACGGCGCGCTCGCCGCTCAAGCCGCCTGCTTGAGCCAGTCGCGTGGCGCCGCGCCCATCCGTGCGGCAAAGGCGCGGGTGAAGGTGGAGGGGCTGGTATAGCCTGTCCGGCTGCTGACGAGCTTGACCGGCATGCCCTGGCGCAGCAGCCGGGCGCCCACGGTCAGGCGCCAGCGCGTCAGGTATTCGCCCGGAGGCATGCCCAGCACCTCGCGGAAGTGCTCGGCGAATGCCGCGCGCGACATGCAGGCGACGCTGGCCAGGGACTGCAGGGTCCATGCTTGCTGGGGGCGCTCATGGATCGCCGCCAGCACGGGTGACAGCTGGCGGTCGGCCAGGCCGGCCAGCAGCCCGGGGGATAGCTTGCCGATATCGAGTTCGCGCCGGATCACCTGGATGAGCAGGACGTCGCACATGCGGTCCAGGATCAGTTCGCGGCCCGGCGCCGCGCCGGCCGCTTCCCCGAACAGCAGGTCGAGCGCGGCGCCCAGTCCCGCGATCTCGGACAGCGGCACGTGGAGGCAATCAAGCAGCACCCGCGCCAGCGGATTCGCGGCGCCGCCCTCGAACACGATGTCGGCACACAGCAGCGTGGCCGTATGCCCGTCCGGCACCTGCAGGCGGTGGCCGCTGCCGCGCGGGTAGAGCACCAGCGTGGGCTGGTCGGCACGCAGGACCGAACCGTCGTCGTGGACGAACTCGACGGGACCTTGTCGCACCAGGTGCAGGTGGCCGGAAACACCGTTCTCAAGAAACTGGTTGGCGTCGCAAAAGCTTCCATTGAAGAAAATGCGGGCATGGAAGGCGTGCCGCCCGAGGAGCACCGATAGTTTGTCCATATTTCATGTTTCCGGCAATTTCGTACGCAAAGCCGGGTATTTTGGATGATATGCAAAGTTTCCACATGGAAAAATTTAAGGGTTTCGCCGAAAATACAACGCCTTGGCGGCATCCCGCCCAATTCCCTCTATCCCTTGCTCTCATGAAGAACTTTCGCATCAAGCACGTCATTACGTCCGTGACGGGCGCCCTCATCGTCGTGACCTTGGCGGTTGGCAGCCTCGGTTATTACTCGACCCAGGGTGCGGTCGACCTGCTCGAGAACACTGCCCTGTATGCTGCGAAGCAGCAATTGATCTTGGCGACCATGGTCCATCGCATGGAAAGCAACCGCAGCCAGGTATTGCAGGCGCTCCAGCACAATCCGGAGAGCAAGTATGCGGTGATGCACGACCATCCACTGGCAAACCATTTCAATAACATTGCCAGCAACACGGCCGAACTGGAAAAGGAACGCGACGCCTTGCTGGCATCGCTGCGCCGTCCCGAAATCAAGGAAGAGGTGGCGCGCTGGCAGGACGCCAGCCAGGGCTTCGGCGTGCAGATGACCCGCGATGCCGTCCGCGCCCTCGAAGCCGGGGACTGGGACCTTGCACAATCCATCCTGATCAAGCAGATCAACCCGACCTACCTGAAGGGCCATGAAGCATACAAGCAACTGCAGGACGACATGAGTGCGCGCAACCTGCAGCAGAGCGAAGCGCTGCACGCCGAACTGCGCCAGCTGAATCTGCTGACGATCGGCGCCATCGTGCTGGCGGTTCTGCTCGCGGCGGCCGCCACGGTCTACCTGGTACGCGCCATCACCGGCCCGCTCGGCACTGCCGTCGGCCTGGCCCGGCGCGTCGCCGATGGCGACCTGGGCGCCCGTATCGAGGTCGACAGCCGCAACGAGTTCGGCCAGCTGCTCGCGGCACTGCGCGACATGAGCGCCAGCCTGGCCGGCATCGTCGGCGAAGTGCGCAGCGGCAGCGACGTCATCGCGACCGCCTCCAGCCAGATCGCCGCCGGCAACATGGACTTGTCCTCGCGTACCGAGCAGCAGGCCAGCGCCATCGAGGAAACCGCCGCCTCGGTGGAAGAACTGACCACGACCGTGCGCCAGAACGCCGACAACGCGCGCCAGGCCAATGACCTGGCCGCCGCGGCCTCCAACGTCGCCACCCGTGGCGGCGCGGTCGTGGCCGAAGTGGTGGACACGATGGGCGCGATCAACGATTCCGCGCGCAAGATCGTCGACATCATCGCGGTCATCGACGGCATCGCTTTCCAGACCAATATCCTGGCCCTGAACGCGGCCGTGGAAGCCGCGCGGGCGGGTGAGCAAGGCCGCGGCTTCGCGGTCGTCGCGTCCGAGGTGCGCAACCTGGCGCAGCGCTCGGCGAGCGCCGCCAAGGAGATCAAGGCATTGATCACCGACTCGGTGGACAAGGTGGACAGCGGCAGCCGCCTGGTCGGCCAGGCCGGCGCCACCATGGACGACATCGTGCAGAGCGTGCGCCGCGTGGCCGACATCATGGCGGAAATCACGGCCGCTACCAGCGAGCAGAGTGCCGGCATCGAGCAGATCCACCAGGCCATCAGCCAGATGGACCAGGTCACCCAGCAGAACGCAGCCCTGGTCGAGGAAGCGGCCGGCGCCGCGCAGTCGCTGCAGGAAAGCGCTGCCGGCCTGGCGCGGCAGGTGAGCGTGTTCCGCGTGGCCGAAGACGCGCGCCCGAACGCAGCCGCCGTGCAGGCGCCGGGGAGCAGGAAAGTGGCCGGCCCGGAGCAGCTCGCCTGGGCTGGAAGCTGAAGCAGTGTCCTGCGCCGTGAGTTTCCGAGGCTTTTCGGCGCCCGCCATCTGCTAGGCTTCCGGAATCACATCGATTCCGAAGGCAAACATGGCAATCAAGCAGCAGTGGACCATCCTCCTGGCGCTGGCCGCGTCCGGCGCCGGCGCCGTCGAGGCGCCGATCCAGAGCGTGACCCTGTATCCCGGCAGCGCCACGGTGGAGCGCCTGGTGCAGGTGACGCCGGGCATGACCCAGGTCGAGATCACGGGCCTGCTGGCCAACTTCAATACCGACACCGTGCGCCTGCAGGCCGATCCGGGCATTCAGGTGGGGCAGGTTCTCACGCGCGACCAGCGCGCCGTCGACAGCCCCAGCCCGCGCGCAGCGGAACTGGAAGCGAAGATCCAGGCGCTGCAGGACCAGGTCGCCCTGGTCGACGCGGAGATCAAATCGTCCCAGCTGGTGCAGGGCTACCTCGAGCGCCTGGGCGGCGGCGAGAACGGGGCCGGGCGCGCCGGGCCAGGCGATCCCAAGGCATTGCTCGGGACGCTCGATGCGATCCGCAAGGGCGGCAGCGAGGCCCTGGCCCGCATGCACGCGGCCGAGGTGAAGAAACGTGCGTTGACGAAGCAGCTCGAGGCCCTGAACGGCGAGCTCGCCAAGGTCCAGGCCAGCACCCGCGACAGCCGCAGCATGACGGTGGCGGTGGCGGTGCGCCAGCCCGGCAAGATCCTGCTGTCCTACCAGGTCAACCGCGCCGGCTGGAAGCCGGCCTACCGCGCCACGCTGGACTCGAACACGTCCACGGTGGAACTGGAGCGGATGGCCGCGATCTCGCAAAAGACCGGCGAGGACTGGAGCCGGGTCAGGCTGCGCCTGTCGACCGGCCAGCCGAACCTGACCGCCTATGCGCCCGATCCGCAGCCCTGGCTGCTGAACCACCAGCCGCCGCAAGCGCAGGAAGTGGAGGGAGCGCTGAGTTTCCGTGCCCGCTCATTCGCGCCGCCCCCGCCGCCTGCGCCCAGGGCCGTGACGGTCACGGGTTCGCGTGTCGCCGCTGACGACTACATCGCCCCGGTCATCGAGACGCAGGGCAGCTTCACCACCGAGTTCGAAGTGCCGGCCCGGGTCGACCTGGCCTCGGACGGGCGCGAGATCTCGGTGGGACTGGCCAGGCAGAGCCTGCCGGTCAGGCAGCTGGTGCGCATCGCGCCGCGCAGCCAGAAGGACGTGGCCGTGCTCACCATCGATGCGGCCCGGCCCGACGGCGTCTGGCTGCCGGGCCAGGTGCAGCTGCGCCGCGACGGCTCCTACGTGGGCGCGCTGTACTGGGATCCCCAGGCCGGCGAGCGCTTCTCGATGGCCTTCGGGCGCGACCCGCTGGTGCGCGTGACGACCGAGCGCCGCAACGAGAAATCGGGTGAGGCGGGCTTGTTCAAGCGCGAGAACCAGAAGCGTATCGCGGACACCTACGTGGTGACGAACCTGCACCGCCAGCCGATCGACATCCTGCTGCTCGAGCCGACCCCGGTCAGCCAGTCGGACAAGATCGGCGCGAAGATCTCGCTGGATCCGGAACCGAGCGTCAGGGACTGGCAGCAGCGCCGCGGCGTGGTCGGCTGGGAGCGCAGCCTGAAGCCGAACGAGACGGCCCGCTTCAACGTCGACTACGTGATCGATTATCCGAAAGAGGGGAGGGTAGAGGGCCTACCCTGAGCGAACATGCGGCGGGCGCCGGATGCACGCTCCGGCGCCCACCCTCTCACGGTAACTGCTGCGCCACCGGCGCGGTACCATCTTCATCCACGCCGGGCCCCGGTTCGGCGAATTCCGCATACATCCAGTCGCCGCCGGCGCGCACCAGGCCCTCGGGCGGCGTGCGCTCGCGCTGCGGCGTCCCGGCCAGCGCCACGCGCATGTAGTCGACCCATACCGGCAGGGCCAGCGTGGAGCCGAACTCGTTGCTGCCGAGCGAGCGCGGTTCGGCATAACCCGTCCAGGCCACCGCCACCACGTTGGCGCCGTAGCCGGCGAACCAGCCGTCGATGGCATTGCTGGTGGTGCCGGTCTTGCCCGCCAGGTCGGTGCGTTTCAATAGGCGCGACGCCTGGGCGCCGGTGCCGAAGCGGGCCACGTCGCGCAGCATGGAGTCGAGGATGAAGGCATTGCGGGCATCCAGCACGCGCGCGCTTTCCTGCAGGGCGCGCGGCTTGCCGCTGTCGAACAGCAGCTTGCCGTTGCGGTCCTGGATCGTCATGCCCAGGCTCGGCTCGACCCGGTAGCCGCCGTTGGCCAGCACGGCATAGGCGCCAGCCAGCTGCAGCGGCGTCACCGCGCCGGTGCCGAGGGCCAGGGTCAGGTTGCCGGGGTGGCGCGCCATGTCGAAGCCGAAGCGTCCCAGGTGTTCGCGCGCGTAGTCCACGTCGAGCGCGCGCAGCATGCGCACCGTCGGCACGTTGCGCGAGTGGGTGAGCGCATGGCGGATCGTCACCGGGCCCTCGAAGCGGCCGTCGTCGTTGCGCGGCGACCAGTTGGAAAACGCCTTCTCGCCCGAGAAATCGAGCGGCTCGTCGAGGATGGCGGTGCCCGGGAAAAAGCCGCGCTCCAGCGCCGCCGAATACACGAAGGGCTTGATGCTCGACCCCGGCTGGCGCCAGGCTTGCGTCACGTGGTTGAGCTTCTGCAGCTGGTAGTCGACGCCGCCCACCATGGCGCGCACCAGCCCGGTCTGGGCGTCGATGGCCACGAAGGCCGAAGCCACCTGCGGCAGCTGGGTGATGGCCCAGCCATCCTTGCCCGACGCGGCGATGCGCACCACCGCACCCGGCGCCAGCTTGAGGCCGGCCTTGGCCGAAGGCAGCAGGGCAGGGGCCGCGAAGGCCAGGCCCTGGCCCTTGATCTCGATGGTGTCGCCGTCGCGGGTGAGGACGCGCACCCGCTTGGGCGAAGCCGCCAGCACCACGGCGGGGGTGAAGCC
This sequence comes from Massilia sp., assembly GCF_046293535.1. Classification (NCBI taxonomy): domain Bacteria; kingdom Pseudomonadati; phylum Pseudomonadota; class Betaproteobacteria; order Burkholderiales; family Oxalobacteraceae; genus Massilia; species Massilia sp. Next base: position 120,838 of record NZ_JBKBOV010000005.1, read on the forward strand.
GTTCACCAGCGGGCGCTTCTGCAGGGCCTCGTTGACCGCCTCCTCGCGCGCGTCTTGCGCTTGCGGCAGCACGATGCGCGCCTCCGGTCCGCGGTAGCCGTGGCGGCGGTCGTAGGCGATGGCGTTGCGCCGCACCGCCTCGTAGGCGGCGCGCTGCTCGGCCGCGTCGATGCTGGTGGTGACCGTGTAGCCCTGCTCGTAGGCCGCCTGCCCGAAGCGGGCATGCGCGGCTTGGCGCGCCAGCTCGGCAACGTACTCGGCGCCCGCGCCGGGACCGCCGCCATCGCGCCGCACGCGCAGCGGTTCGGCCAGGGCGCGGCGGTACTGCGCCTCCGTGATCTTCCCCAGCGCCAGCATGCGCTTGAGGACCGCCTGCTGGCGCTGCTGCGCGCGCTCCGGGTTGGCGACCGGGTTGTGGCGCGAGGGGTTCTGCGGCAGGCCGGCCAGCATCGCGGTCTCGGCCAGGCTCAGGTTTTCCAGCGGCTTGCCGAAATAGGTGCGCGCCGCGCTGGCGAAGCCGTAGGAACGCTGGCCCAGGTAGATCTGGTTCATGTAGACCTCGAGGATCTGGTCCTTGGACAGGGCCTGCTCGATCTTGTAGGCCAGGGCGACCTCGGTCAGCTTGCGCGGCAGGGTCTTGTCGCGCGACAAGAAGAAGTTACGCGCCACCTGCATGGTGATGGTCGAGCCACCCTGGCGGAAGCTGCCGAGCGACGCCAGGTTGGCCTTGGCGGCGCCCAGCGCGCGGATCCAGTCGATGCCGCTGTGTTCATAAAAGCGCGCATCCTCGATCGCCAGCACGGCCGCCTTCATCAGGGGCGGGATCTTCGCGATCGGCACGAAGTCGCGCCGCTCGGTGCCGAACTCGCCGATCAGGACCTTGTCGGCCGAGTACACCCGCAGCGGGATTTTCGGGCGGTAGTCGGTGACGGCGCTGATGTCGGGCAGCGGCACTTCGTCGAGGACGCCGGCGCCCGCCGGCAGGGCGGCCGGCAGGAGCAGGGCGGCAAACACGGCGGCACGCGCGCTCGGCCGGAACAGGGATGGCTGGTACATGGGTTTCATCTGGGGTCGGGTTGAATGCGGCGCCGATATTAAAGCCATTGCACGGCCGGCGCAGCAGGCGCCGGCAAGGTAGCGCCGCCTGCCTTCGGCGGGCTCGGCTGACGCTACCCTGCCGGCTTGTCCGCCTACCAGCGGCGCTGGAGGCCGAGGGTGAGGCCGCGTTCGCGGGCGCCGTTGGCGCCGCTGCGGGCGGCACTGGCGCCTACCCGGGCGCCCCAGTCGCGCGACAGGTAATGGACCCAGGTCAGGCTGCCGCCGCCCGAGCGCGCGCGGCCGCCGCCGAGCGAGAGCGGGTCGTCGCTGCGTCCGCGGTTGATGGCCGCCTCGAGGTAGCTGTCGGCAGTGCCGGCGTAGTACCAGCGCGCCAGCAGACGGTCGCCCGAGCTGCGCGCGTCTTGCGAGACGATGTTCTGGTGGCGCAGCTGGACGTAGAAGTTGCCGGTGTATCTGGCGAGGCTGATCCCGTAGATGTTCACGCGCGCATCGAAGCCGAGCAGGTCGCCGCTGAGCGAGGCTTCCCAGCCGTTGCCGAGCGACTGGTACAGCTCGATGCGGCCGGAGCGGGCCGGGAACAGGCGTTCGGCCGGCGCATGCTGGTAGCGCAGGTTGGCGTAGGCGCCCTGCCATAGGCCGGCATAGGCGTCGATGGCCCAGGCGCGTCCGGTCTGGTCGAAGCGGTGGGCGCGCAGCGCCTCGAAGCCGATCGAGCCGCGCTTCATGTAGTGGCGCACGCTCAGGGTCTGGTCGTTCCAGGACGGGCCGGCGCCGACGTCCTCCCAGTTGCCGGTCAGGCCGGCAACCCAGGTGTAGCCGGCGGCGATCGCCGCTTCCGGGCTGCCCATCAGAACCTGCGGCTGCGCGGCGCGCAGCGCCTGGGCCTGGGCCGCCAGGATGGCGGCATCATTGGGCCGCAGCGCGGCGGCGCGGCCATAGGCATCGGCGGCCCTGGCCGGCTGGCCCTGCCATTGGTACAGGTTGCCGAGCGCGAACCAGACGTCGGCGTAGTCCGGCGCGGCCCTGGCGGCGGCGCTCAGGTCGGCTTCGGCCTCGGTCCAGCGTTCCAGGCGGCTGAGCACGATGCCGCGTCCGAGCAGCACGTCGACGTTGCCCGGCGCGCGCGCCAGCAGGGCGCCGTAGGCGGCCAGCGCCAGTGCGGGCTGCCCCGCGTTGGCGAGCGTGCGCGCCTGTTCATATTGTTGTTCGAACGAGGCGGTGGCGGCAGGCTGGACCTGGGCGACTGCGGCGGGTGGCTGCTGGTAATCGACGGGCATGGAAGCAAATGAGGAAAACGAAAACGGCTTGCGCCTTTGAAGAGCCCAAACTTTGCCCGAGCAGGGGGAGTGCGTCAAGGAAACACCAAGGCTGAGCACCCGGGTGTCGCGTGGAATCGTCAGACGCTGGTCATCCTGGCCATGTGGTTTCGCCCACCATGAAAAACGCCCGGTCCATGAACCGGGCGTTTTTTTCGAGCTGCGTCGTTAGAATGTTTCCCATTCATCCGCGTCGGCACGGGCAGCGGTGCGTGGACGCGCCGCTGCCGCGACCGGCTTGGCCGGCCGCGCGGCAGGCTTGGCCGGCAGTGCCAGGGCGCGCGCCGGAGCAGCCGGGCTGGCGCTTGCCGCCACGCTGTGCGCGGCCTGGGCATCGAGCTTGAACACGCCGACCACCTGTGCCAGGCGGGCCGCCTGGTCCTGCATCGACGCGGCCGCCGCCGCCGACTCTTCGACCAGTGCCGCGTTCTGCTGGGTCACCTGGTCCATCTGGCCGATCGCCTGGTTGACCTGCTCGATGCCGCCGGTCTGTTCCTGGCTGGCCGATGCGATCTCGGCCATGATGTCGGTGACGCGGCGGATCGAGGTGACCACCTGCTCCATGGTGGCGCCGGTCTGGTCCACCAGCTTCGTGCCGGCGCCGACCTTCTCGACCGAGTCGCCGATGAGGGTCTTGATTTCCTTGGCCGCCGCGGCCGAACGCTGGGCCAGGGTGCGCACTTCCGAGGCGACCACCGCGAAGCCGCGGCCCTGCTCGCCGGCGCGCGCCGCTTCCACCGCCGCGTTCAGCGCCAGGATGTTGGTCTGGAAGGCGATGCCGTCGATCACGCCGATGATGTCGACGATCTTCTTCGACGAATCGTTGATCGAGCCCATGGTCGTGATGACCTGGTCGACGACCTTGCCGGCATCCTGGGCCACGCTCGAGGCCGTGAGCGCCAGCTGGTTGGCCTGGCGTGCGTTGTCGGCGTTCTGGCGCACGGTCCCGGTCAGTTCCTCCATCGAGGCCGCGGTCTCTTCCAGCGAGGCCGCCTGCTGCTCGGTGCGGCTCGACAGGTCGAGGCTGCCGGCGCTGATCTCGCCGGATGCGGTGGCGATGGTGTCGGTGCCGCTGCGTACCTCGCTGACGATCTTGACCAGGCTGTCGTTCATGTTGCGCAGGGCGCGCAGCAGGGCGCCGGTCTCGTCACGGGTGTCGGCGTCGATGCGGCCGGTCAGGTCGCCCGCGGCCACGGTCTCGGCGGCCTGCACGGCGGCGCGGATCGGGCGCGTGATGCCGCGCGTGAGCATCCATGAGAACAGCGCGCCGAGCACGACGGCGCCCGCCGTCAGGCCGGCGATGATCGCCTGGCCGCGGCTGGCGGTCGCATCGATGCCGGCGGCGGTGGCGGCGATGTGCGCGCGCTGCATCGCCACCAGTTCATGGATCGATTCCTGGTAGGCCCTGGCGGCCGGGGTGAAGGATTGCTCCAGGATCTGGTCGGCCAGCTCCTGGTTGCCCTCGGCCTTGGCCTTGACCGCATTGTCGCGCGCCGCGCCGTACAGCTTGCGCTGCTCGGTGATGCGGCGGAACAGGGCGATTTCCTGCTCGCCGGCGATCAGCGGCTCGATCTGCTTGACCAGTTCGGCCGAGGTCCTGGCGGTGGCGGCGGCGTCTTCCTTGAAATAGGCGGTCAGCGAGGGATCGCTGCTCTTGACGATGGCGGCGGTGCGGCGCACGGCCGCGAAAATCTGGGTGTACCACTCGGCGATCAGCCGCTCCTTGGTGAGCGGCGCCGCCAGGGTGTCGTGGGCGGCGCTGGAGACCTGCTCGAGGCGCCACATGCCCGAGCCGGCGATCAGGACCGCCATGACCAGGGTGAGGGTAAAGCCGACGGCCAGGCGGATGCCGATGCCGAGATCGTTGAAAGTGCGCATAGCTGAACCTGCCAAACATGCAATTAGAAAGCAACTATTATTGTCCAGATGTAACTATAGTGCATGCTTTATTTCTATGCGGCCTGGTTTGTATCGATGATTTACAACACTTGGCCTCAGTCTGCTTGTCGACTTGAGGATCGACGCAGGCGCAGGCTGCGGGTGCCGCCGTCGGGGTGGCTCCCCGCGTAGGACATGGCCTGGCGCATGAACTTCGGCATCTTGCTGGCGCGCTCGTCGAGATGGAGGAACAGGTCCGCCAGCGGAGCGGTCGGGATGCCGTTTGCCTTGAGCGCGCGGGCCGCGTAGTCGTCGGCGGCCAGTTCCATCTCGCGCGAATACTCCATGTTGGTCAGCACTGCCGGCAGGCCGGCGGCGACCGCGCTGAAGTCCCCGAACAGCGTGGCCGACAGTGCCGCGCCGAGGGAGGAGCGGGTGATCGTGCGCACGCTGTGGCGCATCTCGATGTGGCCGACCTCGTGGGCGAGCACGCCGGCCAGCGTCGCCACGGCGCGGGCGTCGAAATCGTTGTTCTTGCCCATGACCATGCGCACCATCTGATCGGTCAGGACGATCGTCCCGTCCGGGAAGGCGAGGGCGTTCGGGCCGATCTGCGGCGCGGCGCGCACCTCGAGGCGCAAGGGAATGCGCGGCGCGGCCGGTTGGACCCGCAGCAGGATGCTGGACAGGGACGCGATCCGGTCGTCGCTCAGGCGCGAGGGCTTGAGCAGGCCCCTGCGCTCGAGCAGGGCGAGGGCATTGCGGCCGAGCGCATGGTCGGCGGACGGCGGGACCTCGCGCGACAGGCGCTCGGCGGCGGCCGGGATGCCCCAGTGCCAGGCGGCGCCGATCAGGAGCACCAGCAGCACCAGTGCGGCCAGGGCGGCGGCGCTGTGTTCCTGCCAGCGCACCACCCAGGGCTTGCGGTAGCCGAGCGCGTCGGCCAGCAGCGCGCCCATGGCCGGGTCGTGGACCTCGGCCTGGCTGCCGTCCTCGAAATACAGCACGGCCGGGGCATGCCGGAAGGGTTCGGCCAGGCGCGTGCTGGACGCCGGGTAGCTGCGCCTGGCCTCGCCGTCCAGGTGGATGGCGCCGTCGCCGGCGCTGATGTCGACCACGTGCAGGCGTGCGCTGCGGCCATCGAAGTAGTGTGCTGCGCTCATGATGCCTCTCTTACCAGCTGAGATCGATGCCGAAACCGTCGGCAACGCTGTCGCCGGCCGCGCCGCCGCGGGTCGCTACACGGGAAGCGGCGGCGTCGATGTCGCCGTCGACCTCGATGTGCAGGTGGGCCAGGCGGAAGCGGTACACGGCGACGACGGCGAAGGGGCGGTACAGGCCCAGGCTCAGGACGGTGAGCAGGGCGTTCCTGGCCTGCAGCTTCATGAACGCGCGTGCCGGCAGCGTGGAGCGAAAGCGAATGCCGGGAAAACGGGTGCTCGACCAGGCCAGGTTCGATACCCTCGCCACCATGTAGGGACCGATCAGGAGGTAGGCCAGGTAGGCTGTCGCGACGCCGGTGAACATGGCGATGAACATGGTCGCGTTGCTGCCGTTGCCCGCGGCGGCGCCGGCGAAGCCGGCGGCCATGCCGGCGCAGAAGGCGGCAAGCAGTCCCAGGCCCCCGCCCACGAGATAGAAGCGGTAGAAGCGGCGCCCCTTGACTTCGTAACTGGCGTGCTGGTCGCCGAACAGCAGGTGGGCGTGCTGAAAGTGGCGGATCCGCGCGTGCATCAGTGGCCACAGCAGGTAGAGCGGCACCGGCAGCGCCGCCAGCGCGGGGCGTTCCGGATAGCGGGCGAGCAGGGCGCCCGGCGCCAGGAAGATAAACACGGGAGGCAGCCAGGCCAGGTAGGCCTGGGCGACCGAGCCGTCGAAGCCGAGCGACAGGCCGCGGTAGCTGGTGTTCCCGAGGCGAAAGCGCAGCGCGCCGCGCATCAGGTAGGGGAAGGCCAGCAGCAGGATGACGACCACCACCACGCCGAAGGTGGCCGAAAAGCCGAAGGCATAGTGGTAAGCCGCCAGCAGCACGACCGACAACAGGCGGCCCGCCAGCACCGCGCGCGGATTGCCGTGGAAATCGAAGCTGGCGCCGGCCAGGTGGGTGTTGCGGTCGAAATACTGGAGCCGGCGCACCTTGGCCCAGGCCGAGTAGATACCGAAAGTCGCCAGCGTGAGCAGCAGGTTGACCACCCAGATGCGGAAATATTCGCGGCCGTCGCCGGTGAAACCGAGCGCCAAAGGGCGTGGCTGCGGGGCCGCGGCAGGCGTCTCGAACACGGGCGGGGCGGCGACGTCGGCGGACGGCTCAGTCAAGGTATGCATGGATCGGCCGGACAAAATCGCAGTATAGGTGGCACCCCCGTTGGTCGGTCAATTGATAGGGCATATTCTTGGGGCGTTTGCCGCGTGTCATGCAGATGTCGTCGTTTTCCAAGGCAATGGGCCCGAATGCGCGCTTTCTAAGGGCAGTTGGCACGGTGACCAGAAGTATTTGCGCGCTTTAAGGTATAATTTCTATTTCCCGCGCGTGCCATTCGGCACCTTCAGTACAAATGACCAAATTCGTATTCGTCACTGGCGGCGTCGTGTCTTCCCTGGGCAAGGGGATCGCGGCCGCTTCCCTCGCCGCGATCCTCGAATCGCGCGGTCTCAAAGTCACCCTGCTCAAGCTCGACCCGTACATCAACGTGGACCCGGGCACCATGAGCCCCACCCAGCACGGCGAAGTGTTCGTCACCGACGACGGCGCCGAGACCGACCTGGACCTGGGCCACTACGAGCGCTTCATCAGCACCCGCATGAAGAAGGTGAACAACTTCACCACCGGCCAGATCTACGAATCGGTGATCCGCAAGGAACGCCGCGGCGAGTACCTCGGCAAGACCGTGCAGGTGATCCCGCACATCACCAACGAGATCCAGGACTTCATCCGCCGCGGCGCCGAAGGCGTGGACGTGGCGCTGGTCGAGATCGGCGGCACCGTCGGCGACATCGAGTCGCTGCCCTTCCTGGAAGCGGCGCGCCAGCTGTCGCTGCGTTCGGGCCGCAAGGGCGCCGCCTTCGTGCACCTGACCCTGGTGCCGTACATCGCTTCGGCCGGCGAGCTCAAGACCAAGCCGACCCAGCATTCGGTGCAGAAGCTGCGCGAGATCGGCATCTCGCCGAACGCGCTGCTGTGCCGCGCCGACCGCCGCATCCCGGACGACGAGCGCGCCAAGATCTCGCTGTTCGCCAACGTCGAAGAGCAGGCCGTGATCTCGGTGTGGGACGTCGACACCATCTACAAGGTGCCCCAGGTGCTGTGCGACCAGGGCCTGGACGACATCATCCTCGAGGTGCTCGGCCTGGAAGCGCCGAAGGCCGACCTGTCGATGTGGACGAAACTGATCCACACCCTGGAAAACCCGAAGCACGAGATCACCATCGGCATGGTGGGCAAGTACGTCGACCTGATCGAATCGTACAAGTCGCTGACCGAGGCGCTGCGCCACGCCGGCATCCATACCGAGAGCCGCGTCAACATCGAATACCTCGACTCGGAAGAGATCGAAAGCCGCGGCTGCGATCACCTGGCCAAGTACGACGCCATCCTGGTGCCGGGCGGCTTCGGCAAGCGCGGCGTGGAAGGCAAGATCCAGGCCGCCCGCTATGCCCGCGAGAACAAGATCCCGTATCTGGGCATCTGCCTGGGCATGCAGGTCGCGCTGATCGAGTACGCGCGCAACATCGCCGGCCTGCCGAACGCCAACTCGACCGAGTTCGATCCGGAGACCGACCAGCCCGTGGTCGCCCTGATCACCGAATGGCAGAACCACGACGGCAAGGTCGAGAAGCGCGACGTGAATTCCGACCTGGGCGGCACCATGCGCCTGGGCGCCCAGACCTGCGCGGTGAAACCGGGCACGCTGGCCGCCGATATCTACGGCAATGTCGTGACCGAGCGCCACCGCCACCGCTACGAGGGCAACAACTACTACCTGCCGAAGATCGAAGCGGCCGGCCTGGTGGTATCGGCGCGCACCCCGAACGAAGACCTGCTCGAGATCATGGAACTGCCGCGCAGCGGCGACAATGCGCACCCGTTCTACATCGGCGTGCAGTTCCACCCGGAGTTCAAGTCGACCCCGCGTAACGGCCACCCGCTGTTTACCGCGTTCATCCAGGCCGCCTTGAAGCACCAGGCGGGCAACAACAACGTGGCGGCGGACAAGACGCCGGCACTGCAAGGAGACGCAGCATGAAACTCGCCGGATTCGACGTCGGCCTCGACAAGCCGATCTTCCTGATTGCCGGTACCTGCGTGATCGAATCGCGCCAGATGGCGCTCGACACCGCCGGTACCTTGAAAGAAATCACCAGCGCGCTGGGCATTCCTTTCATCTACAAGTCGTCCTTCGACAAGGCCAACCGCTCGTCGGGCAAGTCCTTCCGCGGCCCCGGCATGGACAAGGGCCTGGAAATCCTGGCCGACGTGCGCAAGGAAATCGGCGTGCCCGTGCTCACCGACGTGCACGACGAAGAGATGATCCCGCAGGTGGCCAGCGTGGTCGACGTGCTGCAGACCCCGGCTTTCCTGTGCCGCCAGACCGACTTCATCAACGCCTGCGCGCGTTCGGGCAAGCCGGTCAACATCAAGAAGGGCCAGTTCCTGGCGCCGGGCGACATGAAGAACGTGATCGACAAGGCACGCGCCGCCGCGCGCGAAGCGGGCCTGCCGGAAGACAACTTCATGGCCTGCGAACGCGGCGTCTCGTTCGGCTACAACAACCTGGTCTCGGACATGCGCTCCCTGGCCATCATGCGCGAATCGAACTGCCCGGTGGTGTTCGACGCGACCCACTCGGTGCAGTTGCCGGGCGGCCAGGGCACCTCGTCCGGCGGCCAGCGCGAGCACGTGCCGGTGCTGTCGCGCGCGGCCGTGGCGGCCGGTATCGCCGGCCTGTTCATGGAAACCCACCCGGACCCGGCCAACGCCATGTCGGACGGCCCGAACGCCGTGCCGCTCGGCCGCATGAAGGAACTGCTGGGCACGCTGGTCGAGCTCGACCGCATCGTCAAGAAGACCGGCTTCCTGGAAGCCGACTTCAAGTAAGCACGGCATCGGCAAGGTGCGCGCGTGCGCCCGGCGGCCGGGTGGACGCGCGCGTTTGCTACAATGTCAAGCGACTTGGCCGCGGGGCTGTTCCCAGCAGGCGGCCGCTACAGATTTTTATCCTTCCGGAGACTGAAAAACATGAGTGCTATCGTTGATATCATCGGCCGCGAAATCATTGACTCGCGCGGCAATCCGACCGTGGAGTGCGACGTCCTGCTGGAATCGGGCGTGATGGGCCGCGCCGCCGTGCCTTCCGGCGCGTCGACCGGTTCGCGCGAAGCGATCGAACTGCGCGACGGCGACCCGCAGCGTTACTTCGGCAAGGGCGTGCTGCAGGCCTGCGAGAATATCAACACCGAGATTTCCGAAGCGATCATGGGCCTGGACGCCAACGAGCAAGCCTTCCTGGACCGTACCCTGATCGATCTCGACGGCACCGAAAACAAGAGCCGCCTGGGCGCCAACGCCATGCTGGCCGTGTCGATGGCCGTGGCCAAGGCGGCCGCCGAGGAAGCCGGCCTGCCGCTGTACCGCTACTTCGGCGGTTCGGGCGCGATGCAACTGCCGGTCCCGATGATGAACGTCATCAACGGCGGCGCCCACGCCGACAACAACCTGGACATCCAGGAATTCATGATCATCCCGGTCGGCGCGCCGTCCTTCAAGGAAGCGATCCGCTGGGGCGCCGAAGTGTTCCACACCCTCAAGAAGATCCTGCACTCGAAGGGCCTGAACACCGCGGTCGGCGACGAAGGCGGCTTCGCGCCGTCGGTGGCCAACCATGAAGAAGCGATCAAGCTGATCATGCAGGCGATCGACCAGGCCGGCTACGTGGCGGGCTCCCAGATCGCGATCGGCCTGGACTGCGCCGCGAGCGAGTTCTACAAGGACGGCAAGTACGTGCTCGAGGGCGAGGGCGGCCTGGCCCTGTCGGCACAGGACTTCACCAACATGCTGGCCACCTGGTGCGACAAGTACCCGATCATCTCGATCGAGGACGCCATGGCCGAAGGCGACTGGGAAGGCTGGGCCACCCTGACCGCCGCGCTGGGCAAGAAGGTGCAGCTGGTGGGCGACGATCTGTTCGTCACCAACACCAAGATCCTGAAAGAGGGCATCCAGAAGGGCATCGCCAACTCGATCCTCATCAAGATCAACCAGATCGGCACCCTGACCGAGACCTTCGCCGCCATCGAGATGGCCAAGCGCGCCGGCTACACCGCCGTGATCTCGCACCGTTCGGGCGAAACCGAGGATTCGACCATCGCGGACATCGCGGTCGGCCTGAACGCCCTGCAGATCAAGACCGGCTCGATGTCGCGCTCGGACCGCATGGCCAAGTACAACCAGCTGCTGCGCATCGAGGAAGACCTGGGCGAGGTCGCCTCCTACCCGGGCCGTGACGCGTTCTATAATCTGAAGTAAGCCCAGGCAAGCCTGCGAAGGCCGTTGGCCGGACTGTCCATACGGGCGGTCCGGCCTTGTATTTAGCCACACCCGTGTCGTCACACTGCATTCATGCGACTCATCACCATCGCCCTCGCCGTCCTGCTGCTATTGATCCAGTACCCGCTGTGGCTGGGGAAGGGCGGCTGGCTCAACGTCGCCGACATGCGCGAGCAGGTCGAGAAGACCCGCATCAAGACCGAGCAGCTGGAGGCGCGCAATGCCAAGCTCGAATCGGAAGTGCGCGACCTGCGCGACGGCACCGGCGCGGTGGAGGAGCGTGCCCGCTACGAACTGGGCATGATCAAGCAGAACGAGATCTTCGTGCAGGTGCTGCGCAAGGACGAACAGCCCGCGGTCTCGATGACCGAGCCGCCGCCCCCGCCCGAGCCGAAGGAAAAGCGCAGCCGCTGACGGCTCCTTTCCCGTCGGCGGCGGCGCGCGGCGCGGGTTCAGGCTTCGCTGCTTCTCCGCGGCGGCAGGTAGCCGGGCTGCAGCAGTCCGACGATCGGCGCATCGCCTTCGAACAGCACGATTTCGCCCATGTTCTGCCGGCTCAGCGCGATCCGGTCGCCGTTCTCGACATGGCTGCCGACCAGCGCCACCGGCCGGTCGCCGAAAGTGGAGGCATTGCCGGCGCCGGAAACGATGATGCTTTCGCGGCCGTCGGGATAGCGGACCCGGTCGCCGACGCAGGCGATGCGGAAACCGTCCATGTTCACCACATTGTCGGCCACGACGACCTCCCCGCCTTGCTCGGTACGCGACCCGATCGTCGCGATGGGATAACGGGCCGTGATTTTTCGGCGTGCCGGTGCCGGATTGAATTCGTGATCGACCGACGCTGCTACCGCTGCGGACATACGCTTCATTGACGCTCCTATGGGGTGTGACCGGCGAGTGACCCTTCCACGCTTGCCGGGCGTGCTCGGCGCGGTCTTACTCTCGATATGGCGAAGCGTATTGGAATCCGTCAAGGCCGGGCCATGTTTGACTTTCCTCAAAACAATTTTGATGTAGGACTGGGACTACATGGAAGTTACCGCAATGGGGGTATTGGGATGCAAACAGGGTAGGCGCACGCAGTGTATGATCACTAAAATGACTTCATGGAACCAAGCATGAACCAAGAAAACACTCCTCCGAATCCTGCGGAGCTCGATTCGCTCGACGCGATCGCCGATTGCCTGGCCGATGCCTTCGAGGATGGCGAGGGCGCCATCATCACTGTGGCCATGCGGGCCGTGGCGCAGGCGCCCGGCCTGGGCGCGCTGGCGGCTGCCGTGGGCATGCCGCGCGAGGCCTTGCAGACGGCCCTGCTGGCGGACGAATTCAACCTCGACCTCACGCTCGAGATCATGAAGGTGGTCGACCTGCACATGTCGGGCCGGGGCTGAGCCCGAAGCGCCTAACAATTCCCCCTATGGCTGCCTTGCACCATCTCGCCGTACTAGGGTACTGTCTTCGATGGTGCGCCTTGCCCTAGGGGTTTTGTTAGACGCTTGAAACTTCATGAGGGGCCGCGGCCGCCGGTCGCGGCCCTCTTCGCATTACTCCGACGAAGCTTCGCCCTGCATCGAACCGGCGCCCTGCTCCAGGAAGGAGCGCAGCATCCAGGCATTCTTCTCGTGCACTTCCATGCGGGTGGTCAGCATGTCGGCCGTCGGGAAGTCGTCCAGTTCGTCGGCAACCTTGACGCCTTCGCGCATGGTGCGCACCAGGATCTCGTTGCCTTCGACCAGTTGGCGGATCATTTCCTTGGCCGACAGCACTTCCGGCTCTTCCTTGATGCTCGACAGTTCGACATAGCGCTTGGACGTGGCAGGGGCGAAGTGGCCCAAGGCACGAATGCGTTCGGCGATCTCGTCCAGCGCATTCCATTGCTCGGTGTACTGCTCCTCGAACATCACGTGCAGGGTCGAGAACATCGGCCCGGTGACGTTCCAGTGGAAGTTATGGGTTTTCAGGTAAAGCATGAACGCGTCGCTCAAGACGGTCGAGAGCGATTCGACGATCTTGGCGCGGTCTTCGGTGCTGATTCCGGTATCCATGTGCATCGTTTTTCTCCTGAGGTAAGTGCAGTGTTTGTAAGGAAATGACAACACTGTCAAAGATGCATCAGCTTAGCACCGCTGAAAAAAATGCGTGTTTTGAGTGTCCCGGTTCACATGCGGGGCAGTGGGAATGTGCGCAAATTGCCAACTCAACCGTCTTTACAATGCATGTTGTTCCAACCATGAAGGACATGCATGAAACATCTCACCATCATCGCCGCGCTGCTGGCGATGGCCGCGCCCGCGTTTGCACAGGACGCCATGCCGCCGGATGCGCCGGCCGGCGCCGAGAAGGTCGAAGTCAGCAGCATCAAGGATCCCGAACTGCTTCCCTACCGCCGCATGCTGCGCGGCCTCGACGCCTGGGAACAGAAACGCGCGCTGGCGCCGCAGGCGGACCTGCGCTTCGAACTGTGGACGGGGGACGGCAAGCCGGCCGCCACCGAGGGCCTGCAGCTGCGCATCGCCGGCGACACGGTCGACATCGCGCTGCCGCTCGATGCGGACGGAACCTTCGTCCTGCCGCGCAGCCAGGAGGCCTTCGACGACCGGGCAGATCTGGTCTCGAACCGCAAGAAGGGCGAGATCCGCTGGCGCCCGCGGGTGCGCACGCCGGGCGTGCCGGAGAATGCGCGGCGCCTGGGCGACCTGCGCCTCGAGTGCGAGGTGGGCGTAGCGGTACGCAAGGAAGACATTCCGCTGCTGTATCGCGCAGGGGCCGCCGCCGCGGGCGGCCTGTGCCGGGTGCCGATGGTGGCCTATCCCTACCGCGCGCCGCGGCGCCTGGCCTCGGCCACCGTGGTGTCGGGCGCGCGCAAGGCCGCACTCCCGCTTTATCTGGGCGGCGCGGCCTACATGGCCCCGCTGCGCGACAAGAGCTGGGACGACGATGCGCTGGTGGTGTACGAATTTGCCGAGACGCCGGCCACGCCGTAAACGCAAAGTGGGCGGCAGCGCCGCCCACTTACGAAAAGCATCGCTACGATGCCTAGTTGATGCTGCCGCTGGCCGGCATCATGGTCTCGACCGGGGTGTCGCTGGCGAACAGCTGGGCGCAATCCACCTTGTCGAAGGCGTAGTGCTTGCCGCAGAAGTCGCAGTTGATGCCCAGTTCGCCCAGGTCAGCCAGGGCCGATTCCACTTCCGGCTGGCCCAGCATCTTGAGCATGTTGCCGACCTTCTCGCGCGTGCAGCTGCAGTGGAATTGCGGGTGCTGCGGGTCGAACACGCGGATCGTCTCTTCCCAGAACAGGCGCTTGAGCAGGGTCTCGATGTCGACGCTCAGGAGTTCCTCGCGCTTGAGGGTCTGGCCCAGCATGACGGCGCGGTTCCAGGTTTCCAGGTCTTCCGCCTCCGAAGCCTGCTTCTGCTGGTCTTCCTTGCCGCTGTGGCGCGGGAGCTTCTGCAGCAGCAGGCCGCGCGAGACCTGGTCGTCGGCCGCCAGCCACAGGCGCGTGTCCATCTGTTCGGAACGCAGCATGTAGTTCTCGATGACGGTCGCCATGTCCTCGCCGATCAGGGGCACCACGCCCTGGTAGGGCTGCTGGCCCGGCACCTTGTCGACCGGGTCGAGCGTGATCACGAAGCGGCCCTTGCCGTGCGCATTGAACATCTGGGCGAGGGTCGCGTCTTCCGGGATCTCGGCATCCGGCGCCAGCTTCGCGGTGGCGCGGATGCGCAGCTGGGCGTCGCACTCGACCACCAGCAGGCGCACCGGGCCGTCGCCGAAGATCTGCATCACGATGGCGCCGTTGAACTTCAGGTTGGCCGACAGCAAGGCGCTTGCCGCCACCATTTCGCCGAGGGCGGCGCGCACCGCCTTCGGGTAGGCGTGCCTGGCCTGGATCTCGCGCCAGGTGTCGGAGATCTCGATCAGCTCGCCACGCACGGCGGCGTTATCGAAGATGAATTTCTGGAGGGTGTCACGGGTAGTTGTAGTCATTCTTTATCCGATTTTCTTGAGCTGCGCCTTGAACAGCTGGCCGCGCGCCACGTAGCTCGCGGCGCTGGCCTGCAGGCGCAGCATGTCTTCTTCCGTCAGGGTGCGCACCACCTTGGCAGGCGAACCGAGGATCAGCGAACCGTCCGGGAACTCCTTGCCTTCGGTAACCAGCGCGCCGGCGCCCACCAGGCAGCCCTTGCCGATCCGGGCGCCGTTCAGGATGACGGCCTGGATGCCGATCAGCGAACCGTCGCCGACCGTGCAGCCGTGCAGCATGGCCTGGTGGCCGACGGTCACGTTCTTGCCCAGCGTGAGCGGGAATCCCATGTCGGTATGCATCACCGTGCCTTCCTGCACGTTGCTGTTTTCGCCGATGGTGATGCGCTCGTTGTCGCCGCGCAGCGTTGCGCCGTACCACACCGAGGCGTTCGCCTCGAGCGTGACCTTGCCGATCAGGGTTGCCGAATCGGCCACGAAGCTCGACGCGTCGATCTCGGGCGCATGCTCGCCCAGCTGGTAAATCGCCATGGATGTGCTCGCGGAAGATTGAAATGCCGCTATTGTAAACCCACTGTCCGCGATCGTCCGGTCGATGGCAAATGGGGCCGGGCAACACGAAATCAAGGTCGACGCGGTATAATGCGAACGATCGTACTTTTTTCCTCATCCTTTCGCTCGCGCCTCCATCTTACCTATGCAAGCATCCCGTTCCGAATTCCTCACCGTGCGCGGCCTGCGCACCCATGTGCGCCACTGGGGCCGCGAAGGCGCTCCCAAGATCTTCATGCAGCACGGCTGGATGGACGTGTCGGCTTCGTTCCAGTTCGTGGTCGATGCGCTCGAGGACGACTGGCACGTAATCGCCTTCGACTGGCGCGGCTTCGGGCTGAGCGAGCGCTCGCACTCGGACACCTACTGGTTCCCGGACTACCTGGCCGACCTGGAAGCGGTGCTCGACCATTATGCGCCGGGCGAGGCGGTAAACCTGCTCGGCCACAGCATGGGCGGCAACATCGCCAGCCTGTACGCGGGCGTGCGCCCCGCCCGCATCGCCAAGCTGGTCAACCTGGAAGGCTTCGGCCTGCCGGCGACCCGTCCCTCGCAGGCGCCGGGCCGATTCGCCAAGTGGCTCGACGAGTTGAAGGCCAAGCCGGAAATGCGCGGCTATGCCAGCCTGGAAGAGGTGGCGGCGCGGCTGCAGAAGACCAATCCGCGCCTGCCTGGGGAGCGGGCGGCCTTCCTGGCCGGGCACTGGGCAGCCCTGGACGCGGACGGCCAGTGGCGCATCCTGGGCGACCCGGCGCACAAGATGACCGGCCCGCTGCTGTACCACGCCGATGAGGTGCTGGCCTGCTGGACCCAGATCACGGCGCCGGTGCTGTGGATCGAGGCGGAAGACACCGAGATGTGGCGCTGGATGGGGCCGAAGGAGCAGGCCAGGGCGGAGATCGACCGCCGCCGCGAGCACCTGGCCAAGGTCACGGCGCGCATGATGCCGGGAGCGGGGCATATGCTGCATCACGATCAGCCGGAACTGCTGGCGCGGATGATCGAGGCATTCCTGACCGGGGCTGAAGTTCCGGGCTGAGTTGCTGAAACTGGATCCCGGCCTTGGCCGGGAGTAGTAGGCGCCAGTGGCGCGTACGACGTGCTTGAGCTGGCGACTGGCGGTAGTTCCGTCGTTCCGGCGAAGGCCGGAACCCAAGTTCGTAGCGCACCCTAAGCGTTGTTAGTACCCATCAACGCCCTTCGGGATAATTGCCGCATGGAAACGCCTGTGCTACAGTCGCACCCGACCCGGCGCCACGCGCGCCTTCGACAGACTCACAGGACACACATGCGATTTCGAGCCGGCCTCGCGCTCTGCGGCGCCCTCCTGACGGCAGGCTGCGCCATCCCCTACAGCCCGGCCCCGGTGGCCACCAACTTCCCCAGCACGCAGCAGGCCAAGCTGCAGGCGGCCGCGCACTGGGGCGTCATTGCGCGCCACATGGCCGGCCAGCTGGCGCCTTCGCTGCGCGTGAACGCGAAGCGCCCGCTGTACGTCGGCTCGCAGCAGTCGAGCGCCTTTGCCCAGGGCGTCGGCAGCCACCTGGTCACGGCCCTGGTCAACGACGGCTACGTCGTGGTCAAGGTGCCGGACGCAAACACGCTGCGCATCGAACTCGACACCCAGGTCGTGGCTTTTTCAAGCAAGCGTCCCCAGTACAAGTTCGCCGGCGAGCGCAGCCTGCTGGTGGCGGGCGCCTGGGTGCTGACCGAAATCGACCACACCGTCGAGTGGCTGGCCACCGCCGCCATCTTCGCCGAGGACGCCTATTCCTGGTTCCGCTCCCAGTTCGCCACCGGCGACACGCCGAAGACCGAGATCGTCGTCAATCTGTCGCTGGCCGACGACGCGCGCTACTACGCGCGCACCACCTCGGTGTACTACACCACCGACAGCGATCGCGCGCTGTACGACGCGGCGGCGCAACCCACCAAGACCTTCGCGGTCCGCAACTATTGAGTACGGAGCACTGAGGCCATGAAGCGAATCCCGACCCTTTGCGCCGCGGTCCTCGCGCTGCCCCTGCTGCTGGGCGCCTGCTCGACGACCAGGGAAGACACCAACTACACCTCGGTCTCGGCCAACGCTTTCGTCGCCGCCAACTACCGCGCCGCCGACGCGCTGGCGCTGCAGCTACGCGGTAAGCTGGCGGACGAGAAGCCCTTGATCATGGCCACCATCGTCAACATCGACGCGCTCGAGCAGACGTCGATGCTGGGCCGCTTGGTGTCGGAACAGCTCTCGACCCGCCTCGCGCAGGGCGGCATGAAGATGCTGGAGATGAAGCTGCGCAACAGCGTCTACCTCAAGCGCGGGCAGGGCGAGCTGATGCTCACCCGCGAGATCGGCGAGGTGGCCAGCGCCCACAACGCCCAGGCGGTGGTGGTGGGCTCGTATGCCGAGACCCGCGAAGCGGTCTTCATCAACGTCAAGGTGATCCAGCCGAGCACCAACCTGGTGCTTGCCGGCCACGACTACGTGCTGGCGAAAGAAGCTACCGTGCGTTCCATGCTGCAATCCAACTGATCTGTTCCCGTAGCCGCACGGCCGGCCCATTGGCGCGTACAATGTTTCGCTCCATCGCCAATGACATTGCCGTGCCATGAAAGCCGATCTCCACTGCCATTCCAACGTTTCCGACGGCGTGCTCGCACCCGCCGCCGTCGCCGCCTACGCACGCAAGGGCGGGGTCGACGTCTGGGCGCTGACCGACCACGACGAGGTCGGCGGCATCAAGGCCGCGCGCCAGGCGGCGGGCGAGCTCGGCATGCGCTTCGTGGCCGGGGTCGAGATTTCGGTGACCTGGGCGAACGAGACCGTCCACATCGTCGGCCTGCGGATCGACGAGGACAACCGGGCCCTCATCGACGGCCTGGCCGCCACCCGCCACGGCCGCCAGGCGCGCGCCAGGGAAATCGGGGCCCAGCTGGACAGCGCCGGCATTCCCGGCGCCTACGAGGGCGCGCTGCGCTACGTCGGCAACCCGGACCTGATCTCGCGCACCCATTTCGCCCGCTACCTGGTCGAGATCGGCGCCTGCGGCTCGACTTCCGAGGTGTTCCGCAAATACCTTACCGAGGGCAAGCCAGGCTACGTGCCGCACCGCTGGGCCACGCTTGCCGACGCGGTCGGCTGGATCCGCGGCGCCGGCGGCATTCCGGTGATCGCCCATCCGGGCCGCTACCCGTTCAGCGACACGGCCGAAGGCGCGTTGTTCGACGAGTTCCGCCAGTTGGGCGGCAATGCCATCGAAGTGGTGACCGGCAGCCATACGCCGGACCAGTATGCGAGCTATGCCGAAGTGGCGCGGCGCTACGGCTTCCTGGCCTCGCGCGGGACCGATTTCCATGCGCCCGGCGAGGCGCGGGTGGAATTTGCCGAGCTGCCGCCGCTGCCGGCGGGCCTCACGCCAGTCTGGCACGACTGGTTCTGAGACGTGTGCAGGCTGGCAAGTTCTGCACGCGGCAGTGAAATAAAAACGAAATCATTAGGTAAAGCGGGCGAAGTCCTGTATCTTCAATCGGGCACACATCAAGTCGTCGTCCTCGTTGGTCTCTCTCCCGTCTTGCCATCCGGCAGTCCTGTTTGATTCTCTTCAGTTGCATCCTTCTTGCTTGCCTGTGCATTCCGGCATCTTTGCCTCATCACATTCAAGGTATCTACATGACTACTCAAACCGGCACCGTCAAATGGTTCAACGACGCCAAAGGCTTCGGCTTCATCACCCCTGACGCAGGCGGCGGCGACCTGTTCGCGCACTTCAAGGACATCCAGTCCGATGGCTTCAAGAGCCTGTCGGAAAACCAGCGCGTGTCCTTCATGCGCGCCAGCAGCCCCAAGGGCGACAAGGCGAGCGAAATCCGCGCCATCTGAACCAGGGGCTCCGCGCCCGTTCAGGAATTGGAAGCCCGCGCAAGCGGGCTTTTTCTTTGGCGCTGTCACCGTTCGCTATGGATGACTCCGATCGCGATGCGCAGTAATTGCTCCGCCGTCGTGATCCGTCCTCCATCGAGCGCCCGGCGCCATCCAAGATAGTTCGGCAAGTAGCGCGAAGCGACACCGCGGAAGCGGCTCAGCCATTGCCGGAAGCGCTGGTGGTACGCGTTGACGTTCTGGACATGGATTGCGCCGGCAAGGCCGCGGCGTACGCGCACGCCGGCGCGCAGGTTAACCGCCTCGTGCGCAATGCCGTGCTTGCGGGCGAAACTGCGATAAGCGGCGTGCGCGTCGCTGACCAGGAGCACCTGCCGCTCGAGCCTGGGCAGCAGGTGGCGCTCCAGCTGCGCTGCCGTCAAGGCGCCGCGGCCGACCACGGCATCGACGGTCTGTCCACTGCGGTCGCGCGCGACCAGAATGCAGTCGAGCTCGCGTGAGATGCCGCGCTTGCCTGCGCGCCCGCCGCGCCGGCGAGCCGGACGGTCCAGCTTGCGCGCGCCCTTTTGCGATTCCAGCATGAACATTTCGTCGGCCTCGGCAATGCCGCCCAGGCGCTGTGGCTGGTCCTGCTCCGGGCCTTTGAGGAAGCGGTGGCGCCAGCGAAAGGCGGTGTTGCGGTGCACCCGGACTTTCTTGGCTGCAGCGCGCACCGACGTCGAGTCGATCACGGTGCCCAGGTAATCGAGCCATTTTTCGCGCAGCCGCAGCCGCGCCAGCGGTGTGCCGCTCAGGTCGTTATAGGTGCGGCCGCAGGCGCGGCAGCGGTAGCGCTGCAGGCCATTGGCTTGCCCATGCCGGTAGTAA
The DNA here is from genome assembly GCF_046293535.1 of Massilia sp. Taxonomy (NCBI): domain Bacteria; kingdom Pseudomonadati; phylum Pseudomonadota; class Betaproteobacteria; order Burkholderiales; family Oxalobacteraceae; genus Massilia; species Massilia sp. Next base: position 140,921 of record NZ_JBKBOV010000005.1, read on the forward strand.
CGTTCGCATGCGCAACTGGGGCAGCGGCGCCGCGTTGCACCGATCTGGCCGATGAGGGCAATCGCCTGGTCCAGCCCGGCAGCGGGATGCAGGGCGGCCAGCGTCTGCAGGCGCTGGGGCAGGTTCAGTGCAGGGAGCCTGGCAAACCACTTCTTGAAATGCGGTGCGCGCATGGTCGTTCCCGTCTGTGGTGACAGGCGTTTGACTATGGAGCAGCTCAGCAGTTCGGCCCTCATCCATAGTTAAGGTTGACAGCGCCTTTTTATTGGTGCCGGCACCCCGGCCATGCAGCACGCATGGTCGCGCACGGTTGGCCATGCACGATGACTATCTGTTGCTGTCAACACAAGCTCACCCTAGAATCGCCCGCTGTTCAACCGTTTCCAGGAAACAAATATGCGCGCTTATCGGATGTTGGGACTGCTGGTTTGCATGGGATCGGTATCGCTGGCCTACGCCAGGATGCCGGCGGAAGATACCGTCAAGGGGGGCAAGGACCACCCGCTACTGTCGCGTTTCGACGGTGCCAGGCTGGTCGGCCATGACGTCAAGGAATTCGATGAGGCGGCGCTCCCGGCGGGGAAGCGCTACTTCAGCAAGGATCGCAAGTGGATGTTCGAGAAGACGCTGGCGGTCGAAGGGAAGGTGACGCGCCTCGCCTATAACTACCCCAAGGAGCGTTCGTCGCTTGAAGTCATGCGCAACTACCAGGCGGCGCTCGAACGTGCCGGGCTGAAGGTGGTGTTTGCCTGTGCCAGGGAAGCTTGTGGCGAAGGCATGGGCGAGCACTTCCTCGACAAGCGGATTGGCCAAGGCTTCATCAAGGGAGGCGAAGCCAGCTGGGCGCCGTTCAACTATGGCAGGGGGGACGGACGCTACCTGCTCGCCACTGGCACCCGCCCCGACGGTACGCCCATGCATGTGGCGGTGTGGGTGGTGGCCCCGGTGCAGGACCACATCGGCGCCGTGTATCAGGAAATCGTCGAGGGCAAGCCGATGGAAGGCGGCAAGGTATCCGCCAGCCTGAACGCGGCCGACATGGCCAAGGGTATTGCCAGCGAAGGCAAAGTCGCCGTGTACGGCGTGTACTTCGACACCGGCAAGGCAGAGGTGAAGCCGGAATCGAAACCTGCACTGGCCGAGATGGCAAAGATGCTGCAGCAGGATCCGAAGCTGAAGGTCTTTGTCGTGGGCCATACCGACAACCAGGGGGAATTGACCCGGAACCTGGACTTGTCGCAGAAGCGTGCCGAGTCCGTGGCCAGGGCGCTGGCCGAGGGCTACAAGGTCGACGCGCGTCGGCTGAGCCCGAAAGGCGTGGCCTCGTACGCGCCGCTGGCCTCCAACCGCCTGGATGCCGGCCGCCAAAAAAACCGGCGGGTCGAACTGGTGGAGCAGTAGGCGGCAGGGCAGGCATGCACCTGCCTGCTTGCAATCGGGCGGGAGGCCCGCACTTACCATGTGTCGCACCATGGCGGTGCCGTTTGGTGTCGCTTGTGACTTGCCATGGTGCGCAAGCATAGATAATTTCACAATCGGTTGCAGACATGCAACAATGTGTGACTATTTTGGTGCGCTGCGTCATACTGCGGAAAAGGGAGTAGTATTCGACTTCCGAGCACCATCTACTTTGCAGGCATGCGATGAGCGACACTACACTCGACATTGACACCATGGAATTCCAGAAAGACCTGGATGCGCGCGGACTGAATTGTCCGTTGCCGATCCTCAAAGCCAAGAAGGCACTCGCCGAGATGGAAAGCGGGCAGGTGCTGCGCATCGTCGCCACCGATACCGGTTCCGTGCGCGACTTCCAGGCGTTCGCCAAGCAAACCGGCAACGCCTTGCTGGCGCACACCGCCGAGAACGGCGAATTCACGTTCTGGATGCAACGCAAGTAAGGCCGGGCACGACGCCTGGCAGCAGTCCTGGCGCGCCGCGCCGGGTATCAAGGTCCTTCTCGAAAGCCGGATCCCGGAATTCGTGAAGGCCTTGTTTTTTTGCCTCACATTCCTCCGGCGGCGTGGCCCCATGAGGCGCCCGGGCTGGGCCCGACAATAAAGCCGTTTCCCACGGCCTCGCTTGTGGCAGAATCGACATTTTCGAGCCCACAGTCGCCCACATGCGCCATCTCGTCCGCTCCATCCCTGTGCGCCGCCTTGGCACGCTTGCATTGTCCGTGGCGCTGGTTGGCGCCTGTACTGTCGCGCCGCCGCTGGCGGTCGACCGCGGTGCAAAGGCGCCGCTGCTGGACGGCTATGGCGAGGCCAGCCTGCAGCCCTCGCGCGCCAACGCGGCGGCGCGGCCCCTGTTCGCGCAGGGAATGGCGCAAGCCTATGCCTTCAACCGGCCCGAAGCTATCCGCGCCTTCAAGGCCGCGCTGGCGCAAGACCCGTCCTGCGCCATGTGCGCCTGGGCGGTGGCCTGGCAGCTCGGCCCCAACATCAACAATCCCAAGCGCGGCGACCTGACGGAAGCGATCCGCTACGTCGACCATGCCCTGAAGCACGCCAGGAACACGTCCAGCCGCGACCGCGCCCTGATCGACGCGCTGGCGCTGCGCTACGGCCATGCGAGCGCGCAGGGCGCCGTGCTGCCCGCGCTCGAGGTCTGCCGCGCCCCCGGCGCGAATGCGCGCAGCGAGCCGGCCGATCCGCGCGACGTCGCCTATGCGGCGCGCCTGCGCGAGATCCTCGCCAGCCATCCGCAAGACCCCGACGTGCTCACGCTGTATGCGGAGGCCGAACTGGTGGCGACCGACCAGGAATGGTGGGCGGAGGCGAACGGCCAGCCTTCCGGCCGGGTGGGCGAGGTCGCCGACCTGATCGAGGCGGCGCTGGCGCGCAGGCCCGATCACGTCGGGCTGAACCACTACATGATCCATGCCGTCGACGCGGTGCCGGTGGCGGCGCGCGCCGTGCCCGCGGCGGACCGGCTCGGGCGCCTGGCGCCGAAGTCGCCGCACCTGCTGCACATGCCCTCGCACACCTATGCCCACGTCGGGCGCTACGCCGACGCGACCCGCGTCAACCAGCTCGCCGTGGCCGCCGACGAGGCTTTGATGGCCGACCTGGGACGCCAGGGCTTTTCGGTCGCCTTCGACTGGCGCGGCCACAATACCCATTTCCAGTGGTTCGGCGCGCTGATGGAAGGACGGGGCGAACTGGCGCTCGAGACCGCGCGCGCCGCCGCCGGCCGCGCCAAGGGTGCGCATGCCTACGCCGAATACACGCGCAGCCTGCCGCTCCTGACCCTGCTGCACCTGCAACGCTGGGACGCGCTGCTGCGCGAGCCGACGGCCTCGGGCGACCAGGGCCTGGCGCCCGTGCTGGCCGATGCCGCGCGCGGCATCGCCATGGCGCGCACCGAGGACCTGGCCGGCGCCCGTGCGGCGCTGGCGCGCGTCCAGCCCCAGGCCGAGGCCCTGGTGGCCAGGCATCCCGGCAAGGACTATCTGCCGCGCATGCTGCGCAGCCTGGCGGGCAGCGCCGCGAAGGAACTGGCGGCCGAACTGGCCTTTGCCGAAGGACGGGTGGACGCGGCGCTGGCGCTGCAGGCCCAGGCCGTTGAGGCGGCGCTCGATGCCAACCGCGCTGAACCGCCGATGCTGGCCAGCGGCCCGCGCCTGCGCCTGGGCGCGATGCAGCTGCGCGCGGGCCGCTACCAGGAGGCGGAGGCGAGCTTCCGTGCCGACCTGGCGCGCCATCCGGGCAGCGGCTGGGCCCTGCATGGACTGGACAAGGCGCTGGCGGCGCAGGGCAGGACCGATGCCCTCGTGCGGCGCCAACTGGCGCAGAGCTGGGCCCGGGCCGAAGCCGAAGTGCGCGCCGCAATGTAGGCCGGCGCTTGTGCGCTCACAAGTTTAGGAGAAAACCTCTAGCAGGAAATCGCACGATCGTGCTTTAATTTCGACCTGAAGCCGAATTTCTCATATAATCTAGGCCATTTCGTCTGTCACCCAATTCCATTCTCTAAAGGCACCCTATGAAAGTCCTGGTACCCGTCAAACGCGTGGTCGACTACAACGTCAAGGTCCGCGTCAAATCCGACGGCAGCGGCGTGGATATCGCCAACGTCAAAATGTCGATGAACCCGTTCGACGAGATCGCGCTGGAAGAAGCCACGCGCCTGAAGGAAGCCGGCAAGGTCACCGAAGTGGTGGCGGTCTCGGTCGGCGTGGCCCAGTGCCAGGAAACCCTGCGTACCGGCATGGCGATCGGCGCCGACCGCGGCATCCTGGTCGAGACGAGCGTCGAGACCGAGCCGCTGGCCGTGGCCAAGATCATGAAGGCGCTGGCCGACAAGGAGCAGCCGCACTTGATCATCCTGGGCAAGCAGGCGATCGACGACGACTCGAACCAGACCGGCCAGATGCTGGCTTCGCTGCTGGGCTGGCCGCAAGCCACCTTCGCCTCGAAAGTGGTGCTGGAAGACGGCAAAGTGACCGTGACCCGCGAAGTCGACGGCGGCCTGGAAACCGTGGCCTTGACCCTGCCTGCCATCGTCACCACCGACCTGCGCCTGAACGAGCCGCGTTATGTCACGCTGCCGAACATCATGAAGGCCAAGAAGAAGCCGCTGGAAACCGTCAAGCCGGAAGACCTGGGCGTCGACGTGACCCCGCGCCTGAAGACCCTCAAAGTGGTCGAGCCGGCCAAGCGCTCGGCCGGCGTCAAGGTGCCCGACGTGGCGACCCTGGTGCAGAAGCTGCGCACCGAAGCCAAAGTCATCTAATCAGATTAGGAAAAGAACATGGTCGCACTCGTCATTGCAGAACACGACAACGGCTCCCTCAAGGGCGCTACCCACCACACCGTGACCGCGGCCGCCCAGTGCGGCGGCGAAGTCCACGTCCTGGTCGCCGGCGCCAATTGCGGCGCCGCGGCCGAAGCCGCCGCGCAGATCGCGGGTGTGGCGAAAGTGCTGGTCGCCGACGCGCCGCACTTCGCCGACGGCCTGGCCGAGAACGTCGCCGAGCAGATCCTGGCGATCGCCGGTGGCTACTCGCACATCCTGGCCCCGGCCACCGCCTACGGCAAGAACATCCTGCCGCGCGTGGCCGCCAAGCTCGACGTGGCCCAGATCTCGGAAATCACCAAGGTCGCGTCGCCCGATACCTTCGAGCGCCCGATCTACGCCGGCAACGCCATCGCCACCGTGCAATCCAGCGACAGCGTGAAGGTCATCACCGTGCGCGGCACCGCGTTCGATGCAGCAAGCACCGGCGGTTCGGCCCTGGTCGAACAGATCGCGCCGGTAGCCGACTTCGGCAAGTCGGCTTTCGTCGGCCGCGAGCTGGCCACCTCAAGCCGTCCGGAACTGACCGCAGCCAAGGTCATCGTCTCGGGCGGCCGCGGCATCGGCTCGGCCGAGAACTTCAAGCTGCTCGAGCCGCTGGCCGACAGATTGAAAGCCGCCATGGGCGCTTCGCGCGCCGCGGTCGACGCAGGCTTCGTGCCGAACGACTGGCAGGTCGGCCAGACCGGCAAGATCGTCGCCCCGACCCTGTACATCGCGGTCGGCATCTCCGGCGCGATCCAGCACCTGGCCGGCATGAAGGACTCGAAGACCATCGTCGCCATCAACAAGGATCCGGAAGCGCCGATCTTCTCGGTGGCCGACTACGGCCTGGTGGGCGACCTGTTCGAGGTCGTGCCGCAACTGGTGAAAGAACTGGGCTAATCGCCTGTGGTGGAGTCCACCACCAAAGCATGATCCGTCGTTCCCGCGCAGGCGGGAACCCAAGTTTTCAAGCGATACCACTACAGCATGCTTCGTCTCAGCGCACGGGAATTGGATCCCCGCCTGCGCGGGGATGACATGCCAAGGCAGGTGGCCGCAACTGGAGCAGTGGGTTCTCGCCAGCCGGAACGACGTTTTTGCATCTAGCGTACAGATTTACACAGGAGACAAAGGTGAGCTATCAAGCCCCGCTGAAAGACATGCAGTTCGTGCTGAACGAACTGGCCAACCTGGCCGAGATCAACCAGCTGCCCGGCTGCGAAGACGCGACCCCGGACACCGTCGATGCCGTGCTCGAGGAAAGCGCGAAGTTCTGCGGCGAAGTCATCGCCCCGCTGAACCACGCCGGCGACAAGGAGCCGAGCTTCTGGAAGGATGGGTCGGTCACCACCTCGAAGGGCTTCCGCGACGCCTTCCGCGCGTTTGCCGACGGCGGCTGGCAGGGCATCCAGCACCCGGGCGAATTCGGCGGCCAGGGCCTGCCGAAGCTGGTCGCGACCCCCTGCATGGAAATGCTGCATGCGGCCAACCTGTCCTTCGCGCTGGCGCCGCTGCTGACCGACGGCGCCATCGAGGCGCTGCTCACCGCCGGTTCGGATGAGCAGAAGAAGCTGTTCCTGGAGCCGCTCATCAGCGGCAAGTGGACCGGCACCATGAACCTCACCGAGCCGCAGGCCGGCTCCGACCTGGCCGCCGTGCGCACCCGCGCCGAGCCGCAGGGCGACGGCACCTACAAGATCTTCGGCACCAAGATCTTCATCACCTACGGCGAGCACGACATGGCGGAGAACATCATCCACCTCGTGCTGGCGCGCACGCCCGATGCGCCGGCGGGCGTGAAGGGGATCTCGCTGTTCATCGTGCCGAAGTTCCTGGTCCATGCCGACGGCTCGCTGGGCGCGCGCAACGACGCGCATTGCGTCTCGATCGAGCACAAGCTGGGCATCAAGGCCTCGCCGACCGCCGTGCTGCAATTCGGCGACCACGGCGGCGCCATCGGCACCCTGGTGGGCGAGGAGAACCGCGGCCTCGAGTACATGTTCATCATGATGAACGCGGCCCGCTTCGGCGTCGGCATGCAGGGCGTCGGCCTGGCCGACCGCGCCTACCAGCAGGCGGTCGCTTTTGCGAAGGAGCGCGTCCAGTCGCGCGAAGTGGCCGGCTCGCCGGGCCCGGTGGCCATCATCAACCATCCGGACGTGCGCCGCATGCTGATGTCGATGCGCGCCCAGACCGAGGCGGCGCGCGCGCTGGCCTACGTCGGCGCCGCCTTGTCCGACATCGCGCACAACCACGCCGATGAAGCGACCCGCAAGGCCAATCTCGCAGTTTACGAATACCTGGTCCCCATCATCAAGGGCTGGTCCACCGAGATGAGCGAGAACGTGGCGCGCGACGGCGTGCAGGTGCATGGCGGCATGGGCTTCATCGAAGAGACCGGCGCGGCCCAGCACTACCGCGACGCCAAGATCCTCACCATCTACGAAGGCACCACCGCGATCCAGGCCAACGACCTGGTGGGCCGCAAGACCGTGCGCGACGGCGGCGCCGTGGCCAAGTCGCTGATCGAGCAGGTGCGCGCGGTCGAGGCGCAACTGGGCGAGCTGCAGGGTGAGGAGTTCGCCGCGATCCGCCGCCAGCTGGCGCTGGGTTCCACCGCGCTCGAGCAGGTGGTGGACTTCGTCGTGGCCAATGCCAAGCTTGACGTGCGCGCCGTGTTCGCGGGCAGCGTGCCGTACCTGAAGCTGGCCGGCGTCGTGCTGGGCGGCTGGCAGATGGCGCGCGCCGCACTGGTGGCGCAGAAAAAGCTGGCGGCGGGCGAGGGCGACGCGTCCTTCCTGCGCGCGAAGATCGCCACCGCGCGCTTCTTCGCCGACCACGTGCTGTCGACCGCTCCTGGCCTGCGCACCGCCATCGTCGAAGGCGCGCCGGGCGTGCTGGCGCTGGAAGTGGACCAGTTCTGACGGCAACGCGACGCTGTCTCCCGGAAGCGGCCTGCGGGCCGCTTTTTTTATGGCCATCCGCTGAGTTTGATTTTGGACAAACGAAGCGTTACGGCCGCGTTCGTAAGCTGGCTCCACCTACTCATCACTACGGGAGCCGATATGCTGTCAACGCTACGACGCAAATGTCCTTATGCAGCCCTGGCGGTTTCATCAATGTTGCTGCTGTCCGCCTGCGGCGGCAGCGACTCCGACGGGGGGCGCAACTGCCGCCGATCCGCCGCCCGTGTCGCCCAGCCCGCCTCAGCAGCCGGTGCCGCCGGCGCCGCCCGAGCCACCGCCACCGCCGCCAACACAGCCGAGTCCGCCAGCGCCCGAGGTCGTGCTGGCCGACACCTATACCGAACTGGTCGCCGGCACCATCAACAGCCCGCGCGGCTGGCCGGCCTGGACTGCGCCGCCCACCCGCACCCCGGTGAGCGACATCGGCTGCCTGAACACGATCCGCTACCACGTGCATTCCCTGCTCTCGATCTACAAGGATGGCGTGCGCCAGGGCCTGCCCGACAATGTCGGCCGCAGTTCCGGCTGTACCTACGAGCTGCATACCCACGACGTGACCGGCGTGCTGCACATCGAAAGCGATGTTCCGAGGCAGTTCACGCTGGGGCAGTTCTTCGCGCTGTGGCGCCAGCCCCTCGGGGCGGCGGGCACGGCCGGGCTGGCGGGGCCGGTTCGTGTCTACCTGATCGAGAACGAAAGGCTCACCCCGTACACTGGCGACCCGGCCCAGATCGAGTTGGTCGGAGGGCGCGAGATCGTCGTCGTCAGCGGCACGGCGCCACGCGTGCTGCCGAAGTATCGCTGGCCGGCGGGCCTGTAAGCGCAGTGGAAGTGCTGGCGGTGCGCCGACACCGTCCTTGGAGCGGCCTGCGGGCCGCTTTTTTTATTGCGCAGCCGAATGCATGGGACGCTTACACATATTCAATCTCTTGCGGCAAATAATCTTTGACCGTGAGGCAAGATGTGCAAAGGAAATCTTCCTAAATACATGTCGAGCGATATTTAGTTTGGCTCAAGGCGGGCTCATCCTTACGGAACTAACTTGTACCCAAGCCGTGCATGAGCCGCGCGGCCCATCCCACACTCAGCGGCTCGACGAGGAGAACATCATGGGTATCGAGAACTATGACGACCACCACGATCACGACCACGACAAGGATTGCGGCCACGACCGCGACCGGGACAGGGATGGCGGCAAGGATGACGGCAAGGACCGGGACCGCGACTACTGCAAGTGCAAGAAGGAGCGGGCCGAGTACAAGAAGGAGCGCGACGAGTACCGCAAGGAGCGCGACGAGTACAAGAAGGAGCGCGAGGAGTGGAAGAAGAAGGCCTACAAGTACAAGAAGGAGCTCTACGAGTACAAGGCCTTTGTCAAGGACGCGCTGGAGCGCCTCGGTATCTTCGCCCGCAAGCTCGACCACCTGCAGCACGACCTGGTCGACGAGGCCAGGAAGCTCGGCAAGCACCATGATCACGACAAGGATCATGACAAGGACGACGACAAGGAGCACGACAAGGATCGTGACTAGTCGGACGTCGGCGGCCCTTTTTAGTGCAAACACACTTGGGTTCCGGCCTACGACGGTTCTAAGGTAAGTGGCAAGCTTTTGAGTCGTCATCCCGGCGCAGGCCGGGATCCAAGTCCAGCCTGCACCTGCTTAGCCGTACGACCCGCCCGTATACAGCAGGTCGAACACCCGCGCGATGGTCCCGATCAGCACGATCGCACCGACCCCCAGGATCAGCACCAGCACCAGCGCCAGCACCCAGTTCGAGCGCGAGTGCTTGCCGCTGCCCTTGTTGTGCTGCGCATCCCAGGCTTCGTCCGGCGTCAGTCCGATGACCAGTCCTTCCACGAAACCGGCGACGTAGGACACCAGCAGCGGCAGCAGCACGTAGAACGGGTGCGGCTTCACCGCGCCCCACAGGATGCCGGTCAGCGGCAGGCTGCACAGGTGCAGCAGCCCGAGGCGGTCGGCGCCGCCTTTCAGGTAGAAGCGGTGGACGCCGAAACCGCCCAGCAGGAGGGCGAGCAGGGCGGCGATGGTCTTGTTCTTGTGCTGGACAGCCATGAGCATTGCCAAAAGTTCAGGAAAAACCGCAGTATGGTGCAAAATGGCAAGGAAGGCACGCATTGCGTGAACCCAGCCATTCGCCGCCAGTCCAAGAACGCAAGCCCATCCGATCATCCGCTCATGCTCAAGACGCGCTCCTACCTGGCCGAAGTCCAGCTCAAACCGGGCGCGCCGCTCGAGCCGCCCGCGTTTCCCTTCACCCTCCCGGCGATCCGCTCCCTCGAGCGCCTGGTCCTGCACCCGAACGTCACCTTCCTGGTCGGCGAGAACGGTTCCGGCAAGTCGACGCTGCTGGAGGCGATCGCGGTCGGCATGGGTTTCAATGCCGAAGGCGGCAGCCGCAACTTCCGTTTCGCGACCTGGGAATCGCATTCGAACCTGCACGAACACCTGCGCTTCGTACGCGGCTTCGAACGCCCGCGCGACGGCTTCTTCCTGCGCGCCGAAAGCTTCTATAACCTCAGCAGCGAGATCGAGCGCCTCGACCAGGGGCCCGGAGCCCCGCCGATCATCAATTCCTTTGGCGGCAAGTCCCTGCATGCGCAATCGCACGGCGAGTCCTTCCTGACCCTGTTCATGGAGCGCTTCCGCGGACAGAGCTTCTACATGCTCGACGAGCCCGAAGCCGCCCTGTCGCCGCAGCGCCAGCTGGCCCTGCTGAGCCGCCTGCACGACCTGGTCGGCCAGCGCTGCCAGTTCGTCATCGCCACCCATTCGCCGATCCTGATGGCCTACCCGAACGCCACCATCTACGAGTGCAGCGGGCGCGGCATCCACCCGATCGCCTACGAAGATACGGAACACTACCGCGTCACCCGCGACTTCCTGGCCAACCCCGCCCGCATGTTGCGGATTTTGATGGGCGAAGAGTAAGGAAGCCCCCGGCGGTGGCCTTGTGGCGAAAAATCGGCGATAATGCTCAATTCGCCGAACCTCACGCTGCGTGTCCGCCGTGTTGCTATAAACGCTTGCCCCTATCTAGGCTTACGCGCTATAATCGTCGGCTTTCTCCGTCCAATACAACTTTTTGGAAATATTATGGTCGTTATCCGTTTGGCTCGTGGCGGCGCAAAAAAGCGCCCGTTCTTCAACATCGTTGCAACCGATTCGCGCAACCGTCGCGATGGCCGTTTCATCGAGCGCATCGGTTTCTACAACCCGATGGCTTCGGGCGCTGAAGTCGGCCTGCGTATCGCTGCCGACCGCCTGGCTCACTGGCAAGGCGTTGGCGCACAACTGTCGCCGACCGTCGCTCGCCTGGTCGCCCAGCAGAAGCCTGCTGCTTAATTCAAGCACGCAAGGTAACAAGGTTTGACCGATTCGGCAGCAGAAGGGAACGCAGTTCCCGACGACCTGGTCCAGGTCGGCTATGTGTCCGGTGCATTCGGGATCGTGGGCGGCCTGCGCGTCACCCCGTTCTCGCTTGACGCCGACGCGCTGCTGAAGGTCAAGACCTGGTGGCTCGACAAGCCGGTCCTGCGTTCCGTCTCGGTACGCACGGCAAAGATGCATGGCGGCGATGTGGTCGCCACCCTGGTCGGCATGCGCGACCGCAACGACGCCGAAGCGCTCAAGGGCGCGGCGGTGCAGGTGTCGCGCAGCGAGTTCCCGAAGCTCGAAGAAGACGAATACTACTGGGCCGACCTGATCGGCCTGGATGCGGTCAACCTGCAGGGCGAAGCCCTCGGCAAGGTGACCGACATGATGCACAACGGCGCGCAGTCGATCCTCAGGATCACTCCGGCGACGTCTGGCAATGCCGGTGCTCCCGACGCGAAAGTGGCGGAGCGCCTCGTGCCGTTTGTCGAACACTTCGTCAAGAAGGTCGACCTGGGCGCGAAACTGATTACCCTGGACTGGGGTCTGGATTATTGACCCGCGTGGCAGGAAACGCGTGAAGCGAGGTCCCGATGCAGTTTGACGTCGTGAGCCTGTTTCCGGAGATGTTCGCCGCCTTGACGGAGTCGGGCGTGACCCGGCGCGGCATCGAGCAGGGGCGTTGGGGCCTGAAAATATGGAACCCGCGCGATTTCACGCAGGACCGCCACCGCACCGTGGATGACCGCCCCTATGGCGGCGGCCCCGGGATGGTGATGCTGGCCAAGCCCCTGGAAGCTGCGATCGGCGCCGCCAGGCAGCGCCAGGTCGAGCTGGGATTGCCGGCGCCGCGCGTGGTGTTCATGTCGCCACAGGGCAAGCCGCTGACGCACGAGCGCGTGGTGGCCCTGAAGGATGAACCTGGACTGGTGGTGCTGTGCGGCCGCTACGAAGGCGTGGACCAGCGTTTGCTGGACCGCTGCGTGGACGAGGAAATCTCGCTCGGCGACTTCGTGCTGTCGGGCGGGGAACTGCCGGCGATGGCGCTGATGGATGCGGTGGTCAGGCTGCTGCCCGGCGTGCTGGGCGACGAGGCCTCGGCGGTCGAAGACAGTTTCGTCAACGGACTGCTCGATTCGCCGCACTACACGCGCCCGGAAGTCTACGAGGGCGAAGCGGTGCCGCCGGTCCTGATGGGCGGCAACCACGCCGAGATCATGAAATGGCGCCGCCAGCGCATGCTGGAGGCGACATGGAAGAAGCGGCCGGACCAACTGGAGCGTGCGCGCGCCAGCGGCCAGCTGACGAAGGCCGACGAAAAGTTTCTGGCGGAGCTGAACCAGCCTGCCGAGTAAGAATGTACCTTGTGTGCATGTAACGGCGGGCATGTTGCCCGCATGTTCAACCCCATCCTCTACTGGGCAACCGTACAGCGCCAGCAAGATGGTTTTTGGAGTAATAAAAATGGATCTGATCCAACAACTCGAGCAAGAAGAAATTGCGCGCCTCGGCCGCAAGATCCCTGATTTCGCACCGGGCGACACCGTGGTCGTCAGCGTCAACGTCGTCGAAGGCAACCGCAAGCGCGCCCAGGCATACGAAGGCGTCGTCATCTCGCGTCGTAACCGCGGCCTGAACTCGAACTTCATCGTTCGCAAGATCTCGTCGGGCGAAGGCGTCGAGCGTACCTTCCAGCTGTACTCGCCGCTGATCGCTTCGATCGAAGTCAAGCGTCGCGGTGACGTCCGTCGCGCCAAGCTGTACTACCTGCGTGAGCGTTCGGGCAAATCGGCACGTATCAAGGAAAAGCTGCCGCAGCGCAAAGCAGCTACCGTTGCTGCTGCTGAGTAATAGCGTCTGTGCACTGAAAAAGGCATCCGCAAGGATGCCTTTTTCATTTCCGCCAAAGGAAATGTGATTTGCTTAAGCCCGTGTTCGATCCCACCCTGATGCCGGTCGAAGGCCTGGCCGGCGAGGCGCCGCTCGCGCCCGAGTTGCTGGGCGCCGCGGCCGTGCGCGCGCGCTTCGCCCGCACCTTGCCCTGGGATCCGGAAACCTCCGACGAAGCGCTGGCGGCCCCCATGCTGCGCCTGCGCCGCGCCGCCGTGCTGGTGCCGCTGGTCGAACGTCCGGAAGGCCTCACGGTGCTATTGACCCGCCGCACCGACCACCTGGCGAGCCACGCCGGCCAGATCAGCTTTCCGGGCGGCCGCGCCGAAGAGCTGGATTCCTCGCCGATCGAGACCGCCCTGCGCGAGGCGGAAGAAGAGATCGGCCTGCACCGCCGCCACGTCGAGATCATCGGCGTGCTGCCCGAACACGTCACCATCAGCGCCTACCGCGTGACCCCGGTGGTCGCGCTGGTGCAGCCGCCGTTCGCGCTGAGCGCCGACCCGGGCGAAGTCGCCGAGATCTTCGAAGTGCCGCTCGCTTTCCTGATGTCCGGCGCCCACCACGAGCGCCGCTCGGTGGCCCTGCCGGACGGCGGCGGCACGCGGCGCTTCTATGCGATGCCCTACAAGGAGTACTTCATCTGGGGTGCGACGGCGGCGATGCTGCGCAACCTGTACCACTTCCTGCGCGCCTGAATTGCCGAGAATCGTAGGGTGGACGGCCATGCCGTCCGCGCGTTCAATCATGATATGCGCGGCCACAAAGCGACGGGGAGTTGGACGCGCGGACGGCGAAGCCGTCCACCCTACCTGAAAGAATCCTCCACTCGCTGATTTGATTCCGGACGCCTTCTCCGTTATCGTAGCGGCAGCATGGTATTGCCAGAATAAAAAAGGATTCCTGAATGACATTTTTCTCCATCCTCGTCGCGCTGATCATCGAGCAGCTCAAGCCGCTACGCGCCGACAACCAGGTCTACGCCGGCATCAAGGGTTTCGCGATGCGCATCGAAGGCTGGTTCAATGCGGGCGAGCAGAAGAATGGCCGCATGGGCTGGATCCTGATGATGCTGGCGCTGATGCTGCCGACCTGGCTCATCTACTGGGTCTGCATGCACTACAACCTGGTGCTGCTGGCCTTTGCCTGGAACGTCTTGATCGTCTACCTGACCCTGGGTTTCCGCCACTACAGCCATTATTTCACCTCGATCCAGCTGGCCCTGAACCAGGGCGACGAAGCCGGCGCGCGCCAGTTGCTGGCCGAGTGGACCCGCCTGGATACCGTCGGCATGGACGCCACCGAGATCGCCCGGGTCGCCGTCGAAAAATCCCTGATCACCACCCACCGCAACGTATTCGGCGTATTCTTCTGGTTCCTGATGCCGCTCGGGCCGGCCGGGGCCGTGATGTACCGCGTGTCCGAATACCTGGCGCGCGCCTGGAACGAACCCGACCACATGCGCAACGAGGCCTTCGGCGTGTTCGCGGCCAAGGCGTTCTACTGGATCGACTGGCTCCCGGTGCGCCTGACGGCGGTGGCCTTTGCCGTGGTCGGCAACTTCGAGGACGCAATCTATGCCTGGCGCAATTTTGCGCGCCGCTGGAGCGACGAGTCGAAGGGCATCATCCTGGCCGCGGGCGGCGGGGCGATGGGCGTGCGCCTGGGAACGCCGAACGAAAATGCCCCGCAACTGTTGCCGGCGGATGCCGCCACGGTCGACCTGAGCGACGGCGACACCGAGATGCTGCCGGGCGAGGAACCGAACCTGCGAGCGCTGCAGAGCACGGTCGGATTGGTGTGGCGGGCCCTGATCCTGTGGATGATCCTGCTGCTCCTGCTGTCGAGCGTGGTGTGGCTCGGCTGAGCGATATCGTGTATCGGCGTGTATCGGGTCTCGTCCGTGAGTCTTCTATAAGATATAATAGTGAGCTGAGGTTGTTCTCATCCACGCAGTATTCTTGTTTCAGCAAGCAGCACTATGGCCGAGTTACCGCACACCACGGATGAAAAATTGAAGGACGAGTTTTTCATCCTGGGCATTACGAGCAAAGGCAGGCAGTTCCGCCCCAGCGACTGGGCCGAGCGCCTGTGCGGCGTCATGTCCTGCTTTGCCCCCGGCGCCGCCGGCCGCAATTCGCACCTCCAGTTCTCCCCCTGGGTCCATCCGACCGTGGTCAACGGCGTCAAGGCCGTGGTGGTCAGCCGCGAACTGCAGCAGATCGAGCCGCTGGCTTACCACTTCCTGCTCAACTTCGCCAAGGACAACGACCTGCAGGTGGCGGACGCGTGTTTCGTGCCGGCACCGGGCGAGAAGAAACCGGCTGCCTGAGGCCGGCCGCTTCACCCTTCCGGATTCGCCAACTGGCGCTATGATGAATGCATAGCGCCAGTTTTCATTTGGCTTGGGCAGACGCCCCGGCTTCGCATCCGAATTGGTTTCCCGCCTTCGCGGGAACGACGTGTCGGCGGTGCCGGAACCGTCATTCCCGCGCAGGCGGGAATCCAGGTGTGCCTGCAGGCCACCCGTCCGAGCTTTTGCCATCAGCGGAAGAGGGGGAACAGAGCCATGCACATCCGCGACATCTGCACCAGCGACGCCGCCCACTGCACCCGTGACGAAACCGTGCAGGGGGCGGCCCTCATGATGCGCCGCCTGCACGTGGGCGACGTGATCGTCGTCGACCAGTTCGACGGCGCCAGCGTCCCGGTCGGCATCGTGACCGACCGCGACATCGTCGTCTCCGTCATCGCCCCCGGCCTCGATCCGGCCAGCCTGCAGGTGGGCGACATCATGACGGAAGACCTGCTGACCGCACGCGACACCGACGACGTCTACGAGACCATCGAACGCATGCGCCTGCGCGGCATCCGCCGCGTGCCCGTCATCGACGCCGGCGGCAGCCTGTCCGGCATCGTCAGCGCCGACGACCTGCTCGAATTCCTGGCGGAAGAGATGGGCGAATTGTCCCGTATTAGTCCATATCAACAAGCGCACGAGCGGAGGGCCCGCCAGTAGCCATCCTGTCTGTTACCATCCTGCATTGTTCAAGAACATGCAGGACGGCATTGTCCTGCCAACATGACAGGACACCATGGACGGAATGACTTGCAAACGCGGCATCGCCGCGCGGGTGCTGAGCGGCAGCCTCTGCTTCATCATGGCCGGCGCCGCCTGGAGCGCCCCGGCCCAGGCGCCGCGGCAACAGCCGGCGCCGCAGCACAAGAGTGCGCCCTTGCCGAAGGGCGTCACCCTCGGCCCCTCGGCCGAGGGCATTACCGAGTACCGCCTGGCCAACGGCCTGAAGGTGCTGCTGTTCCCTGACAATTCACGCCCCACAGTGACCGTCAACGTCACCTACCTGGTCGGCTCGCGCCACGAGAACTATGGCGAAACCGGCATGGCCCACCTGCTCGAGCACCTGCTGTTCAAGGGGACGAAGAAGAACCCGGACATCACCGGCCAGTTCGCGCGGCGCGGCATGGACTTCAACGGCACCACCTCGCTCGACCGCACCAACTACTACGAGGTGTTCCAGGCCTCGCCCGAGAACCTGAACTGGGCGCTGCAGATGGAAGCCGACCGCATGGTCAATTCGCCGGTGGCGCAGAAGGATCTCGCCTCCGAGATGACGGTCGTGCGCAACGAGTTCGAAAGCGGCGAAAACTCGCCCGCCCAGGTGCTGTTCAAGCGCATGCAGAGCGTGGCCTACGACTGGCACAGCTACGGCCGCTCGACCATCGGCAACCGCAGCGACATCGAGAACGTTAAAATCGCCAACCTGCAGGCTTTCTACCGCACCTATTACCAACCCGACAACGCGGTGCTGCTGGTGGCCGGCAAGTTCGAGCCGAACGCGACCCTGGCCCAGATCAACCGCCTGTTCGGGACGATCCCCAAGCCCAAGCGCGCGCTGCCGCAGTTCTGGACCGTCGAGCCGACCCAGGACGGCGAGCGCAGCTTCGCCGTGCGGCGCCAGGGCGACGTGCAGATCGTCGCGCTCGGCTACAAGATCCCGTCCGACCTGCAGCAGGAGTCGGAAGCCATCGGTTTCGCGTCCGAGATCCTGGGCGACGCGCCGAACGGCCGCCTGCACAAGCTCCTGGTGGAAACCGGCAAGGCCAGCCAGGTGTTCAGCTTCGGCCAGACCGGCTATGCGCCCGGCCTGCAGTTCTTCGGCGCGGTGGTGAAGAAGGGCGAACCGATCGAGCCGGTGCGCGAAGCCCTCACCGAAGCGGTGGAAGGTTTCGCGAAGCGCCCGCCCACCGACGAAGAGATGGAGCGCGTGCGCCGGTCCTGGCTCAACACGATCGAACGCAGCGTCAACGACGCCCAGGCCTTCGGCGTGGCGCTGTCGGAGGCGATCGCGCTGGGCGACTGGCGCCTGTACTTCCTGGGCCGCGAGCGCATCAAGGAAGTCAAGGCCGACCAGGTGGCCGCGAGCGCCGGCCGCTACTTTGTGCGCAGCAACCGCGTGACCGGCACCTTCCTTCCCGAGGATACGCCGGTGCGCGCCGTGATCCCGCCCGCGCCCAGCGTCGAGACCGTGATGAAGGACTACAAGCCGTCCGACTCCAGCCTGGTGTCGGAAGACTTCGACCCGAGCCAGGCCAACATCATGAAGCGCACCACCTTGACCACCGCGGGCGGCGTGAAGCTGGCGCTGCTGCCGAAGAAGAACCGCGGCGAGACCGTCACCGTGCACCTGTACCAGCATCTGGGCGACGAGAAGAACCTGTTCGGCAAGGGCATGGTGTCGGCGCTGTCGTCGGCGATGCTCACGCGCGGCACCACCAGGTACAGCCGCGCCCAACTGGCCGACGCCTTCGACAAGCTCAAGATGGCGGGCGGCCCGACCAGCTTCCAGACCACGCGCGACAACCTGGCCGGGGCGCTCAGGCTGGCGGCCCACGTGCTGCGCGAGCCGGCCTTCCCGGCGGCCGAGTTCGAGCAACTGCGCAAGCAGATCCTGACCGGCCTGGAAGCCAGCCGCGCCGAACCGCAGAGCGTGGCGTCGCGCGCCCTGGCCACGCACTTCAACCAGTACCCGCGCGGCGACATCCGCCATGCCAACACGCTCGAGGAAGACCTCGAGGACGTCAAGGCGGCGCGCCTGGAAGACATCGTCGCCTTCCACCGCGACTACTACAACACCCATCCGGCCGAGATGGCGATCGTCGGCGACTTCGATCCGAAGGAGATCGTGCCGCTGGTCGAGCAGCTGTTCGGCAACTGGAAAGCCCCCGCCAACGTGGCGCCGGTGCTGCGCACGCATGCCGAGGTCGCGCCCATCGCCAGGACCCTCGATACGCCGGACAAGGAAAACGGCTTCTACCTGGCGCGCATGAACCTCGACCTGAACGTGGAGGACCCGGACTATCCGGCCCTGATGCTGGCCAATTACATCTTCGGCGAGGGCGGCCTGAAATCGCGCCTGATGGACCGCATCCGCCAGAAGGACGGGCTGTCCTACGGCGGCGGCTCGGACCTGTCGCCGGGGAACCTCGACCGCGCCGGCAGCTTCTCGATCAGCGCGATCGCCGCGCCGCAGAACCTGCGCAAGCTCGACGGTGCGGTGCGCGACGAACTGGCGCGCGCGGTGCAGGGCGGCTTCACGGCCGAAGAACTGGCCGACGCCAAGTCGGGCCTGATGCAGCAGCGCATCCAGAACCGGACCAACGACGCCGCGCTGGCCTCGGGCTGGACTTCCTACCTGTACCGTGGCCGCACCTATGAGTGGTCGGCCCAGTTCGAGGCGAAGCTGATGGCGGTCACGCTGCCGCAACTGAACGCGGCATTTCGCAAGGCGATCATCCCTTCCAGGCTGTCGGTGGTGATGGCGGGCGACCAGAGCAAGGCCGGCGACAAGGCTGGAGACAAGGCCAAGGGCGCGCCCTAGAAAGCAACAGCCTGTGAGCTCGTCATGACAAGGACCCCGATGCTGCGTTAAAATGTTGCCCTTGGGAAGCATTATTTGCACAGCATCAGGAGCATCATGAAGGGGATATCAAAAGCGCAAGCGCCGCAGGAACTGCCGTTCTCCGGCAAGGTGGCACTGGTCACGGGTGCGGCCAGCGGGATCGGCCGTGCCATCGCGCTGGCGTTCGGCCGCGCCGGAGCGCACGTCGTCGTCGCCGACACCGCCATCGACGGCGGCCATGCGACCGCCGCGATGATCGTGGAGAACGGCGGCAAGGCGTTGTTCGTCCGCAGCGACGTCACCAAGGCGAACGAGGTCGAGGCGCTGGTCGAGAAGGCCATCAACTACTACGGCCGCCTGGACATCGCCATCAACAACGCAGCCGTGGACGAAGAGTGCGCGACGCTGGCCGAGGGCAACGAAGAGCAGTTCGACCGCATCATGGGCGCCAACGTCAAGGGCGTGTGGCTGTGCATGAAGTACCAGCTGCGCCAGATGCTCAGCCAGGGCAGTGGCGCGATCGTCAACGTGTCCTGCGTGTCGGGCATGGTGGGCGCGCCGAACCGGGCGATCTACGCCGCCAGCAAGCACGCCGTGGTCGGCCTGACCAGGAGCGCGGCGGCCGAGTACGCCCACGAAGGCATCCGCATCAATGCCCTGTGCCCGGGCGCGGTGAAGACGCCGATGCTGGCGCGCGCGGTCGAGCGCGATCCGTCCAGCGAGAAGAAGCTCAAGGCGGCGCATCCGATGAAGCGCTTCGCCGAGACCGCCGAGATCGCGAATGCCGCCATGTGGCTGGCCTCGGAGCAGGCGTCCTACGTCAACGGCCACGAGATGGTGGTGGACGGCGGCTTCACCGCGGTCTGATCGCTCAAGGTGGCACTGCGAGTCGTTGGAACCGCAAGGCCACCATTCACCTCCAGCACTGGCACGTCATTTCCGCGAAGGCGGGAATCCAAGTTTCCACCCGAGGTCGGTACTCGTGGAAGGGCACGCAAAATCGGGTTCCCGCCTGCGCGGGAACGACGGTGTCAAGGCTAACAGGCGAAACGAGAAGCTGGCCTAGCTCGCATTCAGCTCCGCCACGAAGTCGTACATGTCGCCCCTGAACCAGGACCGGCAGAACTCCACCGCCCGGCCATCGCGCGCGAACCCCAGCCGCTCCACGCACAGTCCGGCGTCGCCTTCGCGGGTCTGCAACAGGCGCGCCTGTTCCGCGCCGAGCAGCAGCGCCGACAGTCGCTGCAGCGCCCGCACCGGCCGCATGCCGGCGGCGCCGAGCGCCTCGTACATCGAATCGCCCACCGCATCGAGCGAGGGCAGGGCGAAGGCGGCGATGGTCGCGTACTCCAGGCACATCGGCAGCTCGTCGGCATAGCGGATGCGGTTGAAACGGTACACCGGCGTGCCCGGCGAGAGCCGCAGCCGCAGTGCTTCCTCGGGCGTCACCAGGCCTTCCGAGCGCTTGAGCCACTCGTTGCGCGGCACCCGCCCGCGCGCCCGCATGTCTTCGGAAAAGGAACTGAGCTTGGCGAAGTTCTTCTCGATGCGGGTATTGATGAAGTTGCCGGCGCCCGGGCGGCGCACCAGCAGGCCTTCCTCGACCAGGGCGTCGATCGCCTTGCGCACCGTGATGCGCGAGATGCCGAGGGCCGAGGCCAGCTGGCGCTCGGCGGGAATCGCCGAGGCCGAGCCCCAGGCACCCTCGTCGATGGCGCGGCGCAGCGCATGCTGGAGCTGCTGGTACAGGGGGAGCTTGCCGCCGCCGGCGGCCGATTGCATCAGTTCTGCGAGGTCGTTCATCCTCGCATTCTACTTCGGCCGCGGGTCCTTCAGGCGATGCCGGGACACCGCGACCCGTCCGGCGCGGATTTCGCGCACCGCCTCCATGACGGCGCGCGCGACGTTGCGCACCTCTTCCTGCACCGCCCAATCGCGGTCGAGGGTGTCGTGGCTCTCGGCATAGGATTCGTAGTAGCCGATGTAGCGGTCGAGCTGGGCGAAGCTGCCGGCGTCGACGAAATCCATCCAGGCGAACCAGTCGGCCAGCGAGCGGCGCGTGCCTTCGATGCCGGCGACGTCGCCGTGCACCACCAGCCCGTAGGCGCGCCCGGCCAGGTGCTTGGGATAGTCCCAGCCCTTCAGTTCGAGCTCCTTGGCCGCTTCGGCCTTCTTGCCGTGGGTGGAGGAAGGGTCGGGATTGCCGCCGTCGGCGCACACCAGGCGGTCGATCATCAGCTTGAGCACGGCGGGCGCCTGGTACCAGTAGACCGGGGTGACGATGATGACGCCGTGCGCCAGCACCCAGCGCTCGTAGATCTCGTTCATCCAGTCGCCCACCTGGCGCTCGGCATGGTTGGGGTAGCAGCTGCAGGGCCAGTGGCACAGCGGCATGGCGGTCGAGACGCAGCCCTTGCAGGGGTGGATGTGGCGATCGTAGTCGGAATTGAGCAGGCTCAGGTCCAGCACGTCGGCTTCGAAACCCTCGGCCAGCAGCACCTCGCGCGCCAGCATGGTCAGGCGCCAGCTCTTGGACACTTCGCCGGGGCAGGTGCCGTCGTTGCGGGCCGAGCCGTTGATCAGGAGGATGCGGTTGCGCGAAGCCGGGTCTTTCTGGTGCCGCTCGGCAGCCAGGAGGCGCTCGTGGGTCTCTTTCCACTCGATCGACAAGTCATAGCCGGGATCGGCAAAGCCGGGGCCGGCCTTCACGGTGCGCGGCGCCTTGCGGCCTTCGTCATAGGCTTCCCAGGCCACCTGTTCGATGGCCTCCAGTTCGCTCGCCAGCTTGTCGTAGGCGGGATCGAAGAAGGCCTGGCGGAAGCGCAGATGGAATTCGTTGCGTCCCAGCTTGGCCGGTGCCTGTCCCTTGCGTACCTCTGTCATGCCGCCTCCGCCTGCGTTTGAGTGGCGGAAATTATCGGCCAGACAAGGCGCCCTCGATGTTCGCGCGCGCACACAAGCCCGAGAAAAGCCGGACAAAGCAGGGACGAAAAAAAACCGGGCGCGCAGCCCGGTTTTCTTCGAGATCGTGGACTTGTCCGGCGATCAGGCCTGCTGTTGCAGCAGCATGACCCAGTACTTGGCCAGGTCGGCGGCGCCGCCCTTGCCGGTGATGCTCTGGAAGGTCTGGATGGCGTCGGCCTTCTTGCCGGCGCGAACCTGTGCCATGCCCAGGCGCAGCTTGGCTTCGTCCGGGGCCTTCAGGCCGCCCTTGGCGATGCCCTGCTGGATGAAGCCGATGCCCTTGTCGGCCTGGTCCATGGTGGCATAGGCCCAGCCCAGGTTGACGAGGCCGGCGCCGGTCTTGGCCTTGGCCGCGCTCGCTTCACCGGCGGCAATGGTCTTGGCATCGTCGGCAGCCTGCTTGGTCGCCTTGGCGCGCATCGCGGTCTGGTTCTTGGCATCGCTGCCCTTGCCCAAGACGCCGGCGGCGAAGCCCGCATCCAGCACGTTCTTGGCTTCGGCCGGGAAGCCGTCGCGCAGGGCGACTTCAGCCAGGTACATGTAGTGCTCCGGCGGCATCTGCTTCACGGCCGCCATTTCCAGGCGCAGCATGGACGGGCCATAGGTGGCTTCGTCGAAACCGGCCTTGCGGGCCACGCCACGGTTCAGCAGGTCGACCCAGAAGTCGTCGTTCGGATAGTACTGGACCAGGTTCTCCAGTGCGAACATGTAGGTTTCGGTGTCCTTGGCCTTGTTGGCTTCCTGGCCCAGCAGGCGCAGGTCGTTCTCGGCCGGCTTCTGGCCCGCGCTCTTGGCCTTGTTGATGTTCGCCATCAGGACTTCCTTGGCGCCGGCGAAGTTGCCGCTGTTGACCTGGGCCAGCGACAGGGCGCGCTGCACCTTGGCCGGGTCGCCGCCTTCCTTGGTGTAGCGGCCGTACCACTCGATTGCCTTGGCGTAGTTCTTGGCGTTGAAGTTGGCGTCGCCCAGTGCCTGGTAATAGGTCAGGGTTTCGGCCGGGGACAGGCGGCCCGAGGCCAGGATCGCTTCCATGACCGGCATTGCCGCGGCGTTGTCTTCCGAGCCCAGGGCCAGGGACAGCTTCATGCGGTTGATGACGTATTCCTCGTACGGGGTACGGTTCGGCATGGCTTCCGCCTGGGCGATGCGGGACTTCACTTCGTCATAATTCTTGGCGTCGATCAGCGGCTTGATGGCAGCCGGGTCGAGCAACTTGAACATGTCGGGACGGACGGTGTCCTTGGCCGCAGCCTGCGCGGCAGCAGCCTGCGCATCGCTCTTCTGCTGCGCCTGGGCGCTGGACACCAGTGCCGGGGCGGAAGCGCCGATCGCGGCGAGCATCAGGCAGAGGCGGGCAAGACGGAATTGGGCCATGAATAATCCTTCAATCAAGTCGATAATGGTGAGACATACATACTCAGCAATGTAGTGAGAATGCTATCCCGGCAAAATGTGCATTGTCCCATAAAACTGCCATTTTCAGGCTCGGCAATTGTGCCTTAGCGTGCGCGAGAATGGGGGCGTCGTTACATAGCGTTACCTGATGCTTTTCCGCAAGCGTAGGGTGCACGGCTTCGCCGTGCGCGCGTCCAACTTACGGATGCGTTGTGGCAGCGTATTCCCTAGCTGAACGCGCGGCCGGCAGAGCCGACCACCCTGCAACGGCCTCATGCGCCGCCGAAGCCCGGTACCGGGCAGCAGCCCGACGCTTCGAGTTCTCCGGCCAGCCAGTCGAGCACCGCGTCCACGGCGGGCGCCGCGAAGCCGTAGGTCATCAGGGCCGGGGCGTCGAAGTCGAGCGCCTGGTAGGGGTTCCACAGCGCCACGTGCAGGTCGGGCAGCCAGGTGGCGCGGGCATGCGGGCCGTAGCGGCGGCGCGAGGTCGAGGCCAGGATCGTGAAGCGGCCGTCCTGCGGCAGGGCGCTCCAGTCGAAGGTTTCGGCGTCAAGGAAAGTGACCAGTTCGACCTCGTACAGGCGCCCCAGGGCGGCGGCGATGGCGGCGGCCGGCACGCCGGCTTCCGAGACGCCGTCGCTGACCACGTCGGCGCGCGCCACCAGGCGCACTTTCGCGCCGCGTTCGGGACGCCGGGGCTGGCCGAGGGTCGTCAGGCCGGCGCGCCAGGCGCGGGCCATCAGGGCGCGGTCATCCATCTCGGTCAGGTAGTTCACCGGGCCGGCCGGGTGCGCGGCGGCCAGCTTCGACAGACGCGCCAGGCGTGCCTCGACTTCAAGCAGCGGCAGCACGCCGCTGCGGATCGCTTCCGCGATCGCGTGCACGGTCTCGATCTGCGCCTCGCGCGAGCCGATCGCCATCACCATGTCGGCGCCGGCCACCAGCGCGTTCACGGCGGCCTCGCCGGCGCCGTAGCGGTGCGCGATGGCGTGCATGTCCATGCCGTCGGTGATGATCACGCCCTCGTAAGCGAAGCGCTCGCGCAGGATGCCGGTCAGGATGGGGCGCGACATCGTGGCCGGGTTGTGCGGATCCAGCGCCGGATAGACGATGTGGGCGGTCATCACGGCCGAGGCCGCATTTTCACCCCGCGCGGCGATGCGGAAGGGCTTGAACTCGAAGCGCTCCAGTTCGGCCAGCGGCTTGTCGACCGTCGGCAGGTCGCGGTGCGAGTCGACGTGGGTGTCGCCGTGGCCGGGGAAGTGCTTGACGCAGCAGGCCACGCCCTCGCTTTCGCTGCCTTCCATCCAGGCCATCGCGATGCGGGTCGCGGTGTCGGGATCGGCGCCGAAGGAGCGCTCGGCGATCACCGGATTGTGCGGGTTATTGTTGAGGTCCAGCACCGGCGCGAAGTTCCAGTTGAAGCCGAGGGCGCGCACCGCGCGCGCCACCGCGGCGCCGACTTCGCGCGCCAGTTGCGGGTCATTGGCCGCGCCCAGCGCCATCGCGCTCGGCGGCGCCGGCACCCAGGTCGAGCGCACCACCGCGCCGCCTTCCTGGTCGAGGGCGATCAGGGCCTGCGGACCCATGGCGTCGCGCAAGGCGCCGGTCAAGCGCGTCAGCTGGGGCGCGTCCACCATGTTCTGGCGGAACAGGCAGGCGCCGCGCACCTTGTACTGGCGCAGGAAAGCGTCGGTGTCGGCATCGAGCTCGGTGCCGAACAGCCGCACCATGATCAGCTGGCCGGCGAGGTCGAGGTAGTCGTTCATGGGCGGCAGCTCAGTTCGTTTTGGTGACCTTGCTCAGGTGGCGCGGCTTGTCCGGGTCGAGGCCGCGCGCTTCCGACAGGCGCGCCGCCATCATGTAGAAGGCCTGGATCGCGGCGATCGGATCGAGGTCCGGCGTCGCCGCGGTCGGCAGCAGCAGGTCGCGGCTGGCGACGTCCTCGGGGGCGGCGAGCAGCACGCGCGCGCCACGGCCGCGCATTTCCTCGGCCAGCGCCACCAGGCCGGCCTGGGCCGGGCCGCGGGTAGCGAAGATCAGGAGCGGATAGCCTTCCTCGATCAGCGCCATCGGTCCATGCTTGATCTCGGCGCCGCTGAAGGCCTCGGCCTGCAGCGCCGAGGTTTCCTTGAACTTGAGGGCCGACTCCAGCGCCACCGGGAAGCTGATGCCGCGTCCGACCACCATGATGTTGCGGGCCGGCGCCAGCACCTCGATCGCGGCCGACCAGTCGACCTGGCTTGCGGCGCGCAGCGCGTCGGGCAGGGCGGCAATGCCGTCCTTCAGTTCGGCATCGTCCTGCCACTCGGCCACCAGGCGCGCGCCGGCGACCATGCTGGCGATGAAGCTCTTGGTGGCGGCCACGCTCTGCTCCTTGCCGGCATGCAGGGGCATGGTCCATTCGGCGGCCCGGGCCAGCGGCGAGTTCGCGTCGTTCACCAGCGCCACCGTGGTGGCGCCGCCGTCGCGGAAGTACTGGATCGGCTCGACCACGTCCGGGCTCTGGCCGGACTGCGAGATCGACACCGCCAGCGTGTCGCGGGTGACCAGGGGCGACTTGTACAGCGTGATCAGCGACATCGGCAGCGAGGTCACCAGGCGTCCCATGCGCGCCATGATCAGGTAGGCCAGGTAGCTCGAGGCATGGTCGGAGCTGCCGCGTGCGACCGTCACCGCGCTGTGGAACTGGGTCGCGCGCAGCGCGCGGCCCAGTTCCGCGTAGCGCTCGGCGTCCTGCGCCAATTGCCGCTCCACGCAATCTCCTGCGGACAGGGCTTCCTGGTACATGAGCGAGGTAGGGACGGTCACTGTGCTTCTCCTTCGATATAAACGGCTTTGATGTCGAGGTCGCGGTCGAGCACCACGAGGTCGGCATGGCAGCCCGGCGCCAGGCGGCCGCGCTGGGTTTCGCCGAGGTAGTCGGCGGCGTTGGTGGACACGCGGCGGCTGGCTTCGCTGAGCGGCAGGCCGATCTTCACCAGGTTGCGCAGCGCCTGGTCCATGGTGAGCGTGCTGCCGGCCAGGGTGCCGTCGGCCAGGCGCACGCCGCCCATGCACTTGTGGACCACCTGGCGGCCCAGCATGTATTCGCCGTCCGGCATGCCGGCGGCGGCGGTCGAGTCGGTCACGCAGAACAGCTTCGGGATGCAGCGCAGCGCGGTCTTGATCGCGCCCGGGTGCACGTGCAGCAGGTCGGGGATGATCTCGGCGTACTCGGCATGCGCGAGCGCGGCGCCGACCATGCCGGGGTCGCGGTGGTGCAGGCCGGGCATGGCGTTGAACAGGTGGGTGAAGCCGGCCGCGCCGTGCGCGAGGGCCTGCACGCCGACCTCGTAGCCGCCGCTGGTGTGGCCGACCTGGACCCGGATGCCGGCGTCGGCGATCGCGCGCACCAGTTCCATGTGGCCGTCGATCTCGGGCGCCACCGTGATCAGGCGCATCGGGGCCATGGCATGGAAGCGCATCACTTCGCCCAACGTGGCTTCGCGCGCATACGGCGGCTGGGCGCCCAGCTTGCCGGAGTTGATGTAGGGGCCTTCCAGGTGCACCCCGAGAATGCGCGCCTCGCCCTTGCCGCGCGCGCGGCAGGCCGCGCCGATGGCGCTCAAGGAGCGTTCGATGTCCTCGACCGGGGCGGTCATGGTGGTGGCCAGCAGGGCGGTGGTGCCGTGCCTGGCGTGCAGCGCGGCGATCAGGTGCGGGGCGTCGCCGCCTTCCATCATGTCGCGCCCGGCGCCGCCGTGCACGTGCACGTCGATGAAGCCGGGGAGGATGTAGTCGTCGCCGTTGGCCGACGGGTCCACTTCATGGCCGTCGATCGTTTCGATGAAGGCGCCATGGCGCAGTTCGCCGTGGATCCAGCCGCCGGGGGTGAGGATGTTGCCTCGCATTGTCGTGCTCATTGTGCTGCTCCTTGTTGTTCCAGGCGGCGCGCGATCATGCGCAGCGCGCCGGCCGCCGAATCGCCTTGCGCCGGCACGCAGCGCGCCAGGGTGGCGGGCGGCAGCCAGGCGCGCAGGGCTTCGCCCAGGCCGCCGCACAGGGCCAGCGGCAGGGTGTGCGAACGGTCGAGCGCCTCGGCGATGCTCGCCACCTCGCGTCCGGCGTGTTCGAGGATGGCGCGCGCCACCGGGTCGGTCTCGCCGTGCGCGACCACGAAGCGCGCCAGGCCGGCATAGGCGGTCTGGTTGGCGCGCCCCAGCCAGACCTGCACCGCGTCGCGCGAACCGCCGCAGAAATCGATCACCTCGCGCGCGAAGGCGCGGCCTTCGACGCGGCCGTCCAGCACCTGTTCGATATGGTTCAGCGCGCGCAGGCCCATCCAGGCGCCGCTCGCCTCGTCCCCGGCCGGGAAACCCCAGCCGCCGACTTCCACTTTGCCGCCGTCGGCCAGCATGGCTTCGCCCACGCTGCCGGTGCCGATGGCGACGATCGCGCCGGGCCGGCCGCCATGGGCGCCCATCAGGGTAGTAAAGCCGTCGGTATCGAGGGCCAGCAGGGCGTAGCCCGGGTTGGCGGCGATGAACCGGGCCGCCCATTCCTTGTTGTGCACGCCGGCCAGGCCGAGGCCGATGGCGCAGGCGGCCAAGGGGACCTGACCGATGCCGCTGGCGGCGAAGGCCTCGGCGACGACGCCGTCGATGGTGGTCCAGGCATTGTCGATGCCGCGCGACAGGGCCGAGGGGCCGCCGGTCGCCTGCGCGATTTCCGTGAAGCCGGCGCTGGTGCGACGGGCCAGGCGCACGCGGGTGCCGGTGCCGCCGCCGTCGACGCCGATGAGATAGTCGATCATGTGATGGAAGGTTCTGCCGGAGAAGTCAGCGCACTATAGGCAGGCGCTACAGCGATGTCAACAGGTATTTAACTGGTATGCAAATTAGCGCTGCAGATATGGTTCCATCACCGTAGGTTATTTTCATAAGTCATTGATTTTGCAAATATTTTTATTGGTACGGAAACTGGTATTGTCGAGCGCGAAAAAACGGCTGTCAGGCGGGGAGGGAGCGGGCGCGCGGCGGCGCCCGCCAGCCGGCTTACTCGGCCTGGCGGCGGCCGCTGCGGTCCACCAGCAGCAGTTGCGCGCGGCCCGCGTTCCTGCGTGCGGCGCGGCGCTCGTCCTGCCCGGTGACGTTCAGCGCCGCATGGGCGGGACCGGTGACGGCGATGTCGGCGCGCGCCGCCGTCAGGCCGCGCCCCTCGAGGCTGCCCGAACCGCTGAGCCGGGCCTTGACCAGCTCGACCCTGCCCCTGAGATGGGCGGCACCCGGGCCAGTGATGTTCAGCAACAGGCGTTTGCCGTTCATGTCCGCATCCAGGCCGCCCGAACCGTGCAGTTCGGCGTCCAGGGTGTCGGACACGCCGGCCAGTTCGATGCCGCCCGGGCCGCGCGCCTTCACGGTCGCGCGCCTGACGCGCAGTTCGTCCCCGTCGAGGTCGCCCGAACCGCTGACTTCGGCGCCGAGTTCGCCGATGCTGCCGCTCAGCGTGGCGTTGCCGGGGCCGCCGAGGCGGACCACGGCGCTGGCCGCCCGCAGGCCGCTGGCCTCCAGGTCGCCCGAGCCGCTCACTTCGGCGTCGAAACGCGTGATGTCGCCGGCCACGCAGGCGCTGCCCGGGCCGCGCTGGACGGTGGAGGCGGCGCCGGCCGCCAGCGAGCAGGCGTCGAAGTCGCCCGAGCCAGTGATCTCGGCACGCAGTTCGCGCGTGCTGCCCGACACTGTCATGCCGCCCGGGCCGCTCATGCGCGCCTCCAGGCGCGCCAGGCGCAGGTCGACCGCTTCGAGGTCGCCCGAACCGCTGAGCGTGGCCGCCAGCAAGTTGTCGACCCCCGACAGGCGCACGTCGCCCGGCCCAGACATGTCGAGCTCGACCTTGGCCGCCTTCACCCGGTGCAGGTCGAGGTCGCCGCTGCCGCCGGCGCGCACAGTCAATTCGCGCACCGCGCCCGCCGCCTGCAGGTCGCCGGGCCCGTCGACGCGGATGCTGAAACGTTCGCCCGCCAGCTGGGCCAGCTCGACGTCGCCGCTGCCCGACATCGCCAGGCTCTTGAGCTGGCTGGCCGTGATGTGGATGAGGACCGGGTCGCGCCGCTTGCCCCAGCCGAAATGGAAGCCCTTGCGCTGGACCGGCCGCACCACCAGGGTGTCGCCGCGCACGAAGGTCTCGATCTCGTCGAGCTGCCCGGGTTCGCCCGACAGCCTCAAGGCCTGGCGCCCCTGGGCCCGCACCACCACCTTGTAGGGCCCCGAGAGTTCGATCGCGCTGAAAGCCGCCACGCTGCGCTGCAGCGCCACCTGCGCCAGCGGTGCTTCGGCACGGCTTCCCTGGATGGCGAGGAAACCGGCGGCGATGACGGCGGCGAGGAGGGCGGGCTTGAGGACGTTTTTCATTTTTCTTCGTCGGTAAAGACTTTCGGGAGCCTGAACGATAGGGCAAGCCGGCAGCGCTTGCCGCGGCAAAACGACGGAAGCGCGAAAGCGGGGAACAGAGTGCAAATCCAGAGGATGAGCGGCATCATGTGGCACCACCGCAACACGGGGCGTAGGCGGCAGGGCGCGGCCGTGTCCCTTGACCCCGGTCGTGCCTGCCGCGTGGCCCGGCAGGCCCATGCGGTGTCATAATGCCGGCCATGGAAGGAGAACTCACGTGATTCGCTATATGGGCACCCGCAAGAACGCCGAAGGGGCCGCCGTGTATGTGTTCCTCGTCAACGGCATGCACAAGGAAGTGCGCGAGCACGCCCTCAAGCAGCATCCCGGCTGCTTCGAGGCGCTGCCGGCCGCGGTCAAGGCCCAGATCGCGGCCAACCGCGCCTGGCTGTCCAAACTGTAGGTGGCCGTGCGACGTTTTCGACCGGCACCTGCTGCCGCGCTGATGGGCGCGATTCTTACCGCTTCCCTGGCCGCTCCTGCCGCCGCGCAGGCCATGCCCTCGACCTTCAGCCAGGTCGTCGGCAATGCGTTGCTGTGCCGCAGCCACCTCGACAACCGCTACTTTTACGATTACCTGGGCAGCGCCTTCGGCCCGGCCTACAAGCGCGAGGGCGGGGCCTGGTGGTTCAGGGTCGAGGCCACGCTGTGGGGCGCCGAGGTCAAGGAAGTCATGGTCAGCGACGACAGCAGCGACCTGGTCTTCATCGCCGCCGTCCTCGACAGCACGCCGGAAGAGCTGGAAGGGGCGATCCGCGCCGGCACCGGCATCGCCTACCGGCCCCTCGACGCCTCGCCTTATCCTTTGCGCGTGTCCAAGCCGGGCGGCACGATCGCTTACATGAATGACAAAAGCAAGATATATTGCAAGAAGTTCAAATCGCTGCCGGTCCGCTAGGACGCTCACCGGACCCGCATGATCGCTGCGCATGTTCAATGATGTATAACCACTACTTCCACCTGAAGGGCGCGCCGTTCTCGATCGCCCCCGACCCACGCTACCTGTTCATGAGCGAGCGCCACCGCGAGGCGCTGGCGCATTTGCTGTACGGCATAGGCAGCGGCGGCGGTTTCGTCCTGCTGACCGGCGAGATCGGGGCCGGCAAGACCACGGTGTGCCGCTGCTTCATCGAGCAGATTCCCGAGAACTGCCGCCTGGCCTATATCTTCAACCCGCGCCTGAGCGTCGAGGAACTGCTGCTGAGCGTATGCGACGAGCTGCGCATCGACTTGCCGCCGGCCGGTACGCCGATCGGCCTCAAAGGCTATGTCGACGCGATCAACCGCTACCTGCTGGCATCCCACGCCCAGGGCTTGAACAACGTGCTGGTCATCGACGAAGCCCAGAACCTGTCGGCCGAGGTGCTGGAGCAGCTGCGCCTGCTGACCAACCTCGAGACCAGCGAGCGCAAGCTGCTGCAGATCATCCTGATCGGCCAGCCCGAGCTGCGCGCCATGCTGGCCCGTCCGGAGCTGGAGCAACTGGCCCAGCGCGTGATCGCGCGCTACCACCTGGGGCCCTTGCTCGAGGCCGAGACCGGCGCCTACGTCGCGCACCGGCTGGCGGTGGCCGGCGCCGGCGGAACGCCGTTCCCGCCCGCGCTCACGCCCCGCATCCATGCGCTGACGCACGGGGTGCCGCGCCGCATCAACCTGCTGTGCGACCGCGCGCTGCTCGGCGCCTACGTCGAGAACAGCCCGCAAGTGACGCGCCGGATCCTCGACAAGGCAGCCGCCGAGGTATTCGCCGGCGAGCCGGATGCGCCGCGCCGCCTGCGCATGCCGCTGGTGGTCGGTGGCGTGCTGGCGGCGGCGGCCGTGAGCGCCGCGGCCTGGCAAGCCATGCCCGCGCGCCAGGGCGCGCCCGCGCCGTCCGCGCATG